>CALFRR010000014.1 GCA_937919435.1 uncultured Alphaproteobacteria bacterium
GGCGATGCGGGCCGGCGACGGCGCGTCCTTGGGCCAGCCGGGAACCGGGGCGGTCAGCAGGGTCTTCTCGGTGGTCGCCGAGGCGCGCGCCGCGCCGACCCGGAACGAGCCCATCAGGGTCATCGACAGGGTGCCGGCCTTGACCGAGGTCAGGGCATCCTCGACCGACATCGCGGCGACCGTCTTCTTCATCGCACCGGAGGCGACGAGGTCACGCATCAGTGTCAGCGTCTTCACCCCGGCCTCGCCGGCGATCAGCGTCTTGCCCGACGCGTCGAAGAGCTTGCCGCCGGCACCCCAGTAGAGCGGAATGAACGCCTCCACCGCGCCCGCGCCGAGCGCCGCGGTCGAGGCGCCGAAGCCGAAGCCCATCGCGGCGTCGGTGGTGATCTTGGCGCCGACCGCCTTCAGTTCGTCGACGGTCTTCGGAACACCGAAGCCGGCGGCGTCGAGCAGGTCCTTGCGATACCAGAGCAGCCAGACGCGCGCCTCCCACGGGATCGCCATCTGGGCGCCGCCGAACCGGAAGAACTCGGGCGACACCGCGAAGTCCTTCGCCTCCTTGGCCCAATCGGGGCCGAGCAGAGAGTCGAGCGGCTTCACCGTCTTGGCGGCGACGTGCATCGCCAGTTGATCGGAATAGACGTTGAGGATGTCGGGACCCTGGCCGGCGGCGGTCGACTGGATGACGACGTTGTCGATGCGGGCGAAGTTGACCGACTCGACCTGGACCTCCCACTTCGATTGCGACTTGTTGAACCCCTCGACCACTTCGCGCAGCGCGGTCGAGCGCGGGTCGGTACCCTGGGTGGCGAGGAAGGTCCAGAACTTCAGCACCTCGGCCGCTTCGGCCGGAAGGGCGCAGACCAGGGCGGTCGCCAATGCGGTCGCGGCGAGTGCCCAACGCGGGCGGGTCGTCTCGGACTTGCGGTTCATGCGTGTTTCCTCCGTCTTCTTGTTGTGGGTCGGCATCAACCCTTCACCGCGCCGGCCATCAGGCCCTGCACGAGCCACTTCTGCAGCAGTAGGAAGGCGATCACGACCGGCACCAGCGAGATCACGGTGGCGGCCATCAGCTGCCCCCAATCGACCCCGATGTTGGAGATGAAGCTGTAGAGGCCGTAGGGGATCAGACGCTTGTCCTCGGTGACGGCGAGGGTGAAGCCGATCAGGAAGTCGTTCCACACGAACATCATCGCCATGATCGCGCCGGCCAGCATGCCGGGGCGGGCCATCGGCAGGACGATCGTGTAGAAGGCGCGCATCCGCGAGCAACCGTCGATCATCGCCGCCTCTTCGAGTTCGACCGGAACGCTCTCGAAGAATCCCTTGAGCAGCCAGACCAGCAGCGGGATGTTCCAGGCGGTGTAGACGATCACCAGACCGGTGAAGGTGTTGTAGAGCCCGGTGTGGATCGACAGGTTGTAGAGCGGCACCAGGATGGCGATGCCGGGGATCATCGAGGTGGCGAGCAGGCCGAGCATCAGGGAGGTCTTGCCGGTGAAGTCGAAGCGGGCGAGGCCGTAGGCGGCGTGGACCGCGACCACCAGACTGGTCAGCGTGGCGATGCCGGTGACCAGCAGCGAGTTGCGGAAGTAGGTCGGGAAGTTGCTGTCCGACCACACCTGCCGGAAGCTCTCCAGCGTGAACCGGCTCGGCATCAGGTTCGGCGGATAGCTCACCACTTCGGCGGCGGGCTTCAGCGCGGTGAGTACGCCCCAGACGATCGGCGCAGCGGCGAACAGGCACGCCAGCACCGAGATCAGCAGGAGGCCGTAGCGGGGTCGGCGATCGGAAGCGGCCATGGTTCCCTCACTTGCCGGCGGGGCGCAGCGTCTTGACGTAGACGAGGCTGATCAGGAGGTTGACGGCGGTGATGATCAGGCCGAGGGCGGCGCCGCGACCGAGGTTCCAGTCTTCGAAACTGGTCTTCATCACACCGACGGCGAGCGTCTCGGTGCCGCCGAGCGGGCCACCGCCGGTCAGCGTGTAGATCAGCGTCACCATGTTGAAGTAGAGCAGCGTCAGCTGGATCAGGACGACGAGAAACGTCGGCTTGATCATCGGCAGCGTGATGTGGACGAGCCGCGCCCGCCAGCCGGCGCCGTCGACCTCGGCCGACTCGTAGAGTTCCTGCGGGATGGTCTGGACCGCCGCTAGCAGCAGCAGCGTCGCCTGCGGATAGCTCGCCCAGACGTTGACCACCACCAGCGAGGCCATCGCCGAGGTCGGGTCGGAGAGGAAGGCCGGGCGATGGCCGAGCATCTGTTCGGCGAGGAAGGTCAGCGGCCCGAAGTCGCCGTTGAGGAGCCAGGCCCAGAGCAGCGCCACCACCGTCTGCGACATCACCCAGGGCAACACGACGACGGTCCGCGTCACGCTCCGGAACGGGACGTTCCGATCGAGCAGCAGCGCCAGACCGAGGCTGAGCGGCACCACCAGCACCAGCGAGCCGGTGGTGAAGATCAGTGCGTTGACCGCCGAGTTCCAGAAGCCGCGCGCCGAGAACAGGGCGACGAAGTTGTCGAGCCCGACGAAGGCGACCTTCTGAGCATAGGCGGTACGATGGAGGCTCAGCACGGCGGCATCGAACACCGGATAGATCGACACCAGGAAGACGATGACGATCGCCGGCGCGATGAACAGCGTCGCCATCGGATCGAACCGCAGCGTCGGCGGCCAACGGCGGCGGCGCCGGACCGGCGCCCGCGCGGCGCCCTCGTCGGCGGGGACGATCTGAACACTCGGGGAATCGGCGAGACCGGACATGGGATCCCTCTCTCTCTGGAGACGGCGGAACGGCGGACGCGGTTCGGGTCAGGAGAGTGGAGGAATGTCGAGCCTGTCTCCGGTGGCCTCGTCGAAGAGATGGATCAGGCGCGGCGACACGGTGATCCGGGAGGCGTCGCCGACGTTCAGGCCGGTGCGGTCGCGCAGCAGCACGGTCATCGAGGCCGCCCCGACGCGCACGGCGACGAGGGTCTCCGAACCGGTCGGCTCGACCCCGGTGACGGTCACCGGAATGGCCACCGGATCCGCCGCGGCGAGGGCGAAATGCTCGGGCCGCACGCCCCACACCACCCGGTGCCCGACGAAGGGGGCCGGGGTCCGCGACAGCGGCAGACGCACGCCGTCGTCGGTCGTGACGTGGCTGCCGGCGTCGTCGGCACCGATCCGCCCGGCGACGAAGTTCATCGCCGGCGATCCGATGAACCCGGCGACGAACAGATTGTCCGGCCGGTCGTAGAGGTCGAGCGGCCGCCCGACCTGCTCGACCCGGCCGTCGCGCATCACCACGATCTTGTCGGCCATGGTCATCGCCTCGATCTGGTCGTGGGTGACGTAGACCGTGGTGGTGCACAGGCGCCGCTGCAGCGCCTTGATCTCGCCGCGCATCTGAACCCGCAGTTTGGCGTCGAGGTTCGACAGCGGCTCGTCGAACAGGAAGACCTGGGGATCGCGGACGATCGCCCGGCCCATCGCGACGCGTTGCCGCTGACCGCCGGAGAGTTCGCGCGGGAACCGTCCGAGCAACGGCGTCAGGCCGAGGATGTCGGCCGCCCGGGCGACGTGGGCCTCGATCTCGGTCGCGGCGACGCCCCGCATCTTCAGGGCGAAGCCCATGTTCTCCGCGACCGTCTTGTGCGGATAGAGGGCGTAGTTCTGGAAGACCATCGAGATGTCGCGGTCCTTGGGCGGCAGATCGTTGACCACCCGCTCGCCGATCCGGATCTCGCCGGAGGTCACCGTCTCCAGCCCGGCGATCATCCTGAGCAGGGTCGACTTGCCGCAGCCGGAAGGGCCGACGAGGGCGACGAAGGCGCCGTCCTCGATGTCGAAGCTCACCCCGTGCATCACTTCGAGGCTACGGAAGGACTTGCGGACGCGGTCCAGAGACAAGGCCGTCATCGTTTCTCTCCCTCGGCACCGCCGATCCGGAAAGTCGTTCCTCCGTTTCGACCACACGCCAGAGACGCATGAACGATGACGGGCGGCGACGAAACACCGGATTTGTGGCGGGCTCTCCCTTTTTATCTGGCCCGTTCCTGTCACCGTCGCCGGTGCGGTGGGCTCTTCATGGCGAAATCGTAGGCGGGGTTCGGAGTCGTGTCTTGACTTTTTCGGTCGGTGTTTTGATGAATTCGGCCATATCCAGCGGGAGTCGCCGGTTTGCTGGGCGACGAGGGCTCGGGCCGAGGATGCGAGCCTGGCCTTCAGTCGCCGCGGTGGCTCTCGGCATGGCCGCGACGGGCGCCGGCGCGCGTCGTCGTCGGGGTCTCACCGAAGATCTCGCGATAGGTCCGCGAGAATTGTGCCGCATCGGCGAAGCCGCATCTGAGGGCGACGGACAGCACCGGTTGATCGGTGTCGACGAGCAGTTCGTGGCCACGCCGCAGCCGGATCTCGAGATAGTGGCGGTGCGGTAGGCGGCCGAGTTCGGCGACGAACAGGCGGCGCAGCTGGCGCTGCGACACGCCGGCGGCGGTCGCGATCTCGGTCAGCGGCAGCGGTCGTTCGAGGTTGGCCTCCATGGTCTCGATCGCGGTCTCGACCCGCCGGTCGGCGACGCCGTAGCGCCAGTGGACCGACATGCGCTGGCTCTCGCCGCCGGAGCGGATGCGCGACATCATCGCGATCTCTGCGACCTCGAGCGCCACTTCCGGCGCCACCACTTCGGAGACGAGTTGCAGACCGAGGTCCATGGCGGCGAACCCGCCGGCACAGGTGAGCCGGCGGCGGTCGATGCAGTAGAGACCGCGTTCCAGCCGCACCCGCGGGAACTTCTCGATGAACGAGGCATAGAGCCGGAAATGGGTGACGCAGCGATGATCGTCGAGGAGGCCGAGACGGGCGGCGAGCACCGTGGCGGCGCCGAGCGGGGCGAGCGGCACGCCGGCGCGGGCGAGGCGACGCAGCCAGGCGGAGAGGCGGTGATCTTCGAAATCGACGGCGACCAGGCTCGAGATCAGGAAGACGATGTCCCAGTCGTCGCTTTCGCCGACGACCTCGTCGGTCGACATCCGGAGGCCGTCGCTGGTCTCCACTTCCCCCGGCTGGAGGCCGAGCAGCCGGTAGGTGAAGGGTTGGTCGGGCGAGCGTTGGTTGGCGAGCCGGAACGGCTCGGTGGCGCAGCCGAGTGTGACCAGACTGAATTTCGGCAGGAGCACGAAGGCGAGACGCCGCCTGCGCCGTGGATCTCCGGTCGCCTCCGATGGCACTCGCATCATCTCGGGTCGTTCTGCTCGGCGCCTCGGGAGGGAGAGCTTCGGCATTCGGAATGGCCGCTGTCAAGTCGCACGATGTGGAGACCGGTCGCGGTCCGGACACCGTGACGCTCGGTCGGGATCCGATTCTTCGGCCCCGTCGTCGGTCCGGCGCGCCTGCACCTCGCGCGGTGTCTCGATCGCTTCGCGCGGACGCACCGAATTCTTCCGGGTGCGATGCGAACGGATGACGTCATCTCCGACGAATCAGTCCGACGCCCGCCGTCTGTTCCTTTCCTCGCGCCAGATCTGCCAACGCCGGTGCAGAACGCCTCTGCGTAAGCCGACGGTCGCATCCAGAACTCGCATCTCGATCACGCGATCGGTGCGAAAGTGGCGAAACTCCCGTCTCGACTCACACCATGCGACGATGAGGCGGGTCGTCTCGCCATAGCCGAGAACGACCGGCCAGACGATCCGATCGGTTTCCTCTCCGGCTTCGGATCTGTAACGCAGGTGGATTTTCCGGCCTTCGCGAATGGCGCGGCGCAGTGCGGTCGTATCGACCGCATCCTCGCGCACGATCGCCCCGGGTCCGGCGCCGACGGCGGGTTCATCGATGAAGGGGCGGAGGCGTTCCGGGACGACGGAGGCGATTTTCGCGATGACGTCGCGGGCGGCGTCGGCGAGGACCTCGTCGCCACGCCCGGCGACCCATTGGGCGCCGAGGACCACCGCCTCGATTTCGTCGGGCGTCAACATCAGCGGTGGCATGTCGTAGTCGCGATCGAGCAGGTAGCCGAACCCCGCCTCTCCGACGATGGGGACACGCTGGCCGATCAGGTCGGCGATGTCCCGATACACGGTCCGTTTCGAAACCTCGATTTCCTCGGCCAGTGCCGCAGCGGTCACCGGTCCGCTCGATCGACGGAGAATCTGGATGATCTGAAACAGACGGGCGGCACGGCGCATGCGTGGTTCACTCCTGCTGTCAGCATGGTGGCAACAGCAGCATGGGACAAGAGCGCGTCGCGGCACGTCTGCACGCGTCGTCGGGAATGAAGAGGCTCTCATGAGATTCGCGTCTGTCCGTCTGATCGCCGCCGATATCGCGACGATGGTCCGCTTCTACGAAATGGTGACGGGCGTGCGCGCCGAATGGCTGGCTCCCGTCTTCGCCGAGATCGTCACGCCCTCCGCAACGCTCGCCATCGGAAGCGCGGAAACGGTCGCCCTGTTCGAAGCGGGCAGCGCCGAGCCCCGCGCCAATCGGACCGCCATCATCGAGTTGATGGTCGACGACGTCGACGCCGAATATGCGCGGTTGAAGGACGAGGTGGAAATCATCCACGCGCCGAAGCTGATGCCTTGGGGCAATCGCTCGGTCCAGTTCCGCGATCCCGAGGGAACGGCCGTGGCCCTGTTCATGCCCGTCACCGACGTCGCGAGAATTCGGTTCGGCCTACAGCCGCATGCGGACCCGCACTCCCGGCCGGTCTGACGCGCATCGGCCCAGGCTCTCGCGGTTCGCGCCTCGATCGGACCGGAGACGGCGCCGGTCGAGATCCGGCAGATCCGCGCCCGAGCGATCGCCCGCGGGATTCGGGTCGCCGTCGATTTTCGGTGGTCGGTAGCCGGGAAGCCGAGCGAAGACGCAGCGAGAAACCGCCCGGGTTCTCGGCACTCGGCCGATTTCCGAGTTCGAAATACCGATTTCGCTTGGAGTGGTGGTGGGCGTGACAGGGATCGAACCTGTGACCCCTACGATGTCAACGTAGTGCTCTCCCGCTGAGCTACACGCCCGGAACCACCGGTGCCGCTCAACGGGATCGAGCGGCGAGAGGGTTCATACTGGGGTTCGACCGTCGGCGCAAGTGCCGTTGTGGATAGCCTCGTCGACGATCGCATCGCCCCCTCGGCCCGAACCCGACGCCGGTCACGCGGCGAGCAGCTTCTCCACTTCCCGGACCAGATCGCGCAGATGGAACGGCTTCGACAGGACCTTGGCGTCCTTCGGGGCCTGACTGTCGGGGTTCAGCGCCACCGCCGCGAAGCCGGTGATGAACATCACCTTGAGATCCGGGTCGAGCTGCGTCGCCCGGCGGGCGAGCTCGATGCCGTCCATCTCGGGCATCACGATGTCGGTCAGAAGCAGCGTGAACGGCTCTTCCCTCAGCCTCTCGTAGGCGCTGCGGCCGTTGTCGTAGGACACGACTTCGTAGCCGGCGTTCGCCAGAGCCTTGGCGAGGAAGCGCCGCATGTCGTTGTCGTCCTCGGCGAGGATGATGCGCGCCAGCGGATCCATGGGGGTTCTCTCTTCGATTCCCGGAAGTTTCGATGGGACCATAGATGGTCGGCCACGGTAAAGAACCGGTGAAGTCGACGAAAGTTCGGCGGCTCTGCGACGATCGATGCCTCCCATGCGTGGACAGCGGGGGAAACCCGGCGCAACATCGTCGGCAGAGCATTCGGCCGAGGCCGATCCGTTGGAGGAACGAGGACTTGCGCGTCGTCGACGACTTCGTCACCGAACCGGTCTTCGACCGGCTGATGCCGACCGAGATCCGCGCGCCCATCGTCTTCGACTCGCCCCACAGCGGCAGCGACTATCCCGCGTCCTTCCTCGCCGAGAGCCGGCTCGACGGGCTGACCATCCGGATGTCGGAAGACGCCCATGTCGACGCGCTGTTCGCGCCCTGCGTCGCGGCGGGCATGCCGATGCTGCGGGCCCGGTTTCCGCGGGCCTTCGTCGACGTCAATCGCGAACCCTACGAGCTCGATCCCCGGATGTTCGAAGGGCGTCTGCCGATCGACGCCAACACCCGCTCGCCGCGGGTCGTCTGCGGTCTCGGCACGATCCCCCGGCTGGTCTCGGAGACCGACGAGATCTATCGCCGCCGGATCCCGGTCGGCGAGGCGCTGACCCGGATCGATCGGATCTATCGACCCTATCACGCCGCCCTCGACGGACTGCTGGCGGAGGTCGACGCGCAGTTCGGCCGGGCGGTCCTGATCGATTGCCATTCGATGCCGACCGGCCCGCGCGGCGGGGCGGAAGCCGACATCGTGCTCGGCGACCGGCACGGTACCGCCTGTCATCCGGGGCTGACCGACGTCGTCTCCTCGATGTTCCGATCGGCCGGCTATCGGGTGGCCCGCAACCGGCCCTATGCCGGCGGCTTCATCACCGAGCGGCACGGCCGGCCCTCGGTGGGGCGCCACGCGCTGCAGATCGAGATCGCCCGCGGGCTCTACATGAACGAACGGACGCTGGAGCCGACCGGCGGCTTCTCGGTGCTCGCCTGCGACATCGCGGCGATCATCGGCGAGCTCGCCCGCTCCTGGCACTTCCTGTTCACCGACGACGCGCTCGCGGCGGAGTGACCGGGAGACCGGCCGCGACCAGGGGGTCTCGCGGAGGAGGCTCCGCGCCGGGTCGTGCCGTCTCGAGTGCACCGCAAAAGAAAGGGCCGCTCGCACGAGGCGGCGGCCCGAAGTGGTATCAGGGAGGAAACGCCCGAGAAGGGCGGTGACGGGGCGCAACGCCCGATCACCATGGGTCTCAACTTATATTGCGCTGCACAAGGCGTCAAGACCGATTCGTGTGTGAGCTACGTTTTTTTGCTGATCCCGTTTTCCGAGCCATGCGGTTTCCAGGGGAGGGCCGGTCCGAGCGAAGCGGTTCCTCGTCAGGCGGGGGCGATCCAGTCGACCCGGCGGCCGTACCAGTCGGCGCGGCCGAGCGTGTGGGTGGTGCCGTCCGGCCAGAGCGTGAGCCGGACCTCGGCCGGCGCGCCGATCGACGGGCGTTCCATCGACAGGCGGGCGAGCGGTAGGTCGCGGGTCGCGCCGCGGCCGGCGGTCGCGAAGAGCTCGTCGAGCCGGATGCGGGTGGTCTCGTCGAGGAACGGCGCCAGCGACGACTGGAAGACGAGGCGGGTGGTGCCGGGCGCCTGCGGGCGGGCGAAGCGTGCCGCGAGCCAATCGGCGGCATCGGCCCGTTCGATCCGCAGGCCGAGGCGGCGGACCATCGCGAGGGCGTCGTCGGTGCGGTCGAGGTCGGCCTCGCAGTCCGGCCAGACCCAGGCGCGCAACCGCTCGCAGTCCTCGCGGTCGCGGGCGTCGAGAGGGACGCGGTCGCAGCCGGCCCGTTCGATCACGCGGAGCGGGGCGTCGAGCGGCGGCAGCGTGCCGCGCCAGTCGGAGGCGATGCGGACGGGTGCCGCCGGCTCGCCCCAACCGTGCGCGCCGAGATCGTAGCCCCAGCGGTCGAAGCAGAGGTTGAGGCCGGCGCTGGCGCCGATCTCCAGCAGTTCGAACGGCTGGCCGAAGCGGGCCGCGATCCAGAGCGCACCGCCGAGCAGCACGGCGGAGCGGCCGACCTGGTTGGTCTGCGGCGGGTCGTCGATCCACAGGGCGAGGCGGTCGTCGAAGCGGGGCACGACGTCGCCGAGGACGCCGGCGAGGCGGATGTCGAAGACCCGGTGTGGCGGCCAGACGTCGGCGAGTTCGGGGGCGTCGCCGGAGCGGGCGAGGGCGTTCAGCGCGCAGCAGGCCCGCAGCGCCACCGCGTCGCGGTCGGGATCGCCCTGCCAGCGGAAGATGCGTCGGCCGAACCGGGTGGTGCGGTCGAGATCGTGGACGATGCGGTCGCACAGGCCGGCGGCGAAGCTCGAGCCGACCTGACGGCAGCTGGAGGCCTGGCTGGTGAAGTTGGTGACGATGTCCCGGGGAGTGGTCATGACGTGCCTCTCGGGCGACCACGGTCGACGCCGTGCGGCGTCGGCGGGAGAACGTGCCGGAGCCGCGCGAGCGGCGGCACGGGTCCGAGTGGCTCGCCCGGCGGGACGGGGGACCGGATCCGCGGGCGATCTTCCTCTCGGACCCGGGCAAAGCCGCGACGGTGAAGGGCATCTATTCGATTTGAGCGCGAGCCGCGACAATCCGCCGCATCTGCGGCTCGGTCGTGCGCCGACCGGTCGGCGGTCGTGTTCGCGGTGGACAGGGGCGGTTCGGACTTGCAACCTCGGCGGCGACGACTCATGCCTCGTCGCCAGACGTCCCCGAGCCGGAGTGATCCGCCATGACCGAGACCCGCCCGAACGATGCCGCCAGCGGCGACGACCTCGTCGCCTTCCTCGACCGACTGGCGGAGGTCTCGGGCAAGGCGATCCTGCCGCATTTCCGGTCGAAGCTGGCGGTCGAGAACAAGCATTCCGACGGGACCTTCGATCCGGTCACCGTCGCCGACCGGGCGGCGGAAGCGGCGATGCGGGCGCTGATCGGCGAAGTGCGGCCACAGGACGGCATCCTCGGCGAGGAGTACGGACGCGAGCGGGTCGATGCCGAACACGTCTGGGTGCTCGATCCGATCGACGGCACCCGTGCCTTCATCTCCGGTCTGCCGGTGTGGGGCACGCTGATCGGGCTCGAGCACCACGGCCGGCCGGTCCTCGGGGCGATGAACCAGCCGTTCACCGGCGAGCGCTTCGCCGGCGACGGGAAACGGGCCTGGTATCGCGGGCCGGACGGGGCGCACGCGCTCTCCACCCGGCGCTGCGACCGGATCGAAGAGGCGGTGTTGTTCACCACCACGCCGGCGCTGTTCGGCGCCGAGGAGCGGGCGGCCTACGACCGGGTCGAATCACGGGTCCGGCTGGCGCGCTACGGGGTCGATTGCTACGCCTACTGCATGGTCGCCGCCGGCTTCGTCGACCTGGTGATCGAGGCCGGGTTGCAGCCCTACGACATCGTCGCGCTGATCCCGGTGATCGAGGGGGCCGGCGGGGTCGTCACCTCCTGGACCGGCGGCAGCGCCGCCGACGGCGGCCGAGTGGTCGCCTCCGGCGATCCGCGGCTCCACGAGACCGTGCTCCGCCTCCTCGCCGCCGGCTGAGGCGACGACCGCGGCGTCCGCCGCGGTGATGACCGCCGACGCTTCCGCCGGGGCCGGCGCGACCGGCGCGAGGGCCTCCGGCTCGTCCGGGACGGGCTCGGATCCCGCCGTCGAGATCGCGTGCGGCCGGCCGGGGACGAAGGCGTCGAAGGCCGCCCAGAACGGTTCGCGGTAGCGGTCGCGCTCGGAGAGCAGTTCGTGGCGGGCCCCGGGGATCACCAGATGATCGGTGAAGCGGGTCGAGGCCGAGAAGTGCTCGATCGCCCGGTTCGACACCACCCGGTCGGCGCCGGCGATCACCAGCAGGGTCGGCAGGCGCCAGTCGGTGAGCGCCGCTTCGGCGAAGGCGCGCTCGAAGGCGGCGAAGGCCGCGGCCACCCAGCCGATGGTCGGCGAACCGACCACCAGCGGAGGGAAGCGCCACGCCAGATCGGCGGCGAGGGCGTGCCGGCGCGGATCGGAGGTCAGCCGGGCGAGCGACGTCGGTTTGGTGTGGACGGCGGTGGCACCGCCGCCGGGGATCCAGGCGCGGCCGAAGCCGAGGCCGTGGAGGGTGCGGACCAGGACGCGGATCGCCGCCACCGGCAGGCCGTGGTCGCCGAGACCGAGGAAGGGGGCGGCGAAGACGGCCCGCGAGAAACGGTCGCGCAGCCGCTTCTCGGCTTCGATGGCGACGAGGCCGCCGGTCGAATGGGCGAGGATGAACCAGGGTTTCGGCAGATCCGGCATCACCCGGTCGACGATCGCGTCGAGATCGCGGCCGTAACGGCGGAAGTCGGAGACGTGGCCCTTGCGCGGGTGGCCGGCGAGGCGCTGCGACCCGCCCTGGCCGCGCCAGTCGAAGGCGACGACGTCGAAGCCGCGGGCCTGGAGGTCGCGGATCGTCTCGAACCAGCGTTCGACGAACTCGCCGCGCCCCTGCAACAGAAGGACGGTGCCGAGGACGTGCGGCCGGCCGCAGCGGAAGGTGGCGAAGCGCAGACCCACCCCGTCGGCGGCGGTGATCACGCCGCAGGCGGCACCCGGCGGGATCGGGCTCTCCGGGTGGTCGAACAGTCGGTCGACGACCTGCATCGCGTCTCGGCCTCCAACGGCGATCGGGCGCGGCGAATCGAAGGAGCCTCCGGGCGGCGCACCGAGCCTCGTCGCTGATAGCGCGGCCCGGCGGGGGCGACAACCGATGCCGTGTCGCGCGGCGGCGAACGGCCGGCCGGTACGAAGGTCGCGAAATTCGATGTCGACCCTCTTGAAAGACCTGATTCAGGCTCCCAGATGATTTTCCGTGGACGCCGAACGGGTCCACACGGCGACCGCATCGCCAGCTCCAGGTTCCGATGCGCCACGACGGGTGTCGGGAGAGATGGCGAAAGCATGCGGTGGTCGAAACCCTGTCGCTCGTCTCCATGGAGGACATGACCATGCGTATCGATTTCTCTCCGCTCTATCGTTCCACCGTCGGTTTCGATCGGCTCTTCTCGCTGATGGACGGACTCGGCGCGGGCGAAGCCGCGCAGCCGACCTATCCGCCCTACAACATCGAGCGGACCGCGGAGAACGCCTATCGGATCACCATGGCGGTCGCCGGATTCGGCTCCGACGAGCTCGGCATCGAGCTGAAGGAGAACACCCTGACGGTGAAGGGCGAGAAGACGGTCGCCGACGAGAAGCACGACGTGCTCTATCGCGGCATCGCCTCGCGCAGCTTCGAACGGCGCTTCCAGCTCGCCGACCACATGCAGGTCGAGGGTGCGGCGCTGGAGAACGGCCTGCTGCACATCGATCTGGCGCGTCGGGTTCCCGAGGAGCTGAAGCCGCGTCGCATCCCGATCGCGCAAGCCACTTCCGCGGCTCGTCTCGCCGGCTCCTCGGAGATCGGCGCCGCCGCCTGACGCCACCGCTTCCCGCCGGCCCCAAGGCCCCCCCGCTTCGACAGGGGGCCGGCGGATGCCGCCGATCACAGACCCCCCGATCGGCCGCTCGGAACCGCCTCGTGGCGTCGCAGGACGTCGCGGGGCGGTCTTCTTTTCCGGGCTCGGGACGTGCTAGTGGTTCGCACGAGGTCCGCCGACGCGGGCCGGCCCGTGGTTCGGGTGGTTCCATTCCGAGGTGACCGGTGATTCGCCACGTCGTTCTGTTTTCCGTCGCCCGTGAGGACGACCGCGCCGCGGTCGAAGCCGGCCTGAAGCTGCTCGAGGCCAATCCGCACGCGCTGCGGCTCGCCGTCCGACCGAACATCCGACGCGACACCTGGTCGTCGGAGATCGACTTCGTGGTCTACGGCGAGTTCGCCGACGAGGCGGCGCTCGCCGCCTACAAGGCGCATCCGACCTATGCCGCCTCGATCGCCGCGGTGAAGCCGCTGCGCGACGTCCGGATCGCCGCCGACTTCCAACTCGACTAGAGACCGCGCCCGGTCAGAGCAGCATCTCCGGCCGGAACAGCGCCCGTCGGTCGATCGGCGCGCCGGAGCGCACGAAGATGCCGTCGCCGGTGTAGTGCAGCGTCTCGGGATGGCGCGGATGCGGCGCGACATGGGCGCGGACGCATTCGAAGACGAAGAAGTTCAGCCGGTCGACCAGCGCGTCGTCGTGGAGCCGGCATTCGAAGGCGGCGTGCGCGGCCCGCAGGATCGGCGCGGCGACTTCGCTCGCCGCTTCGGTGGCGAGATCGAAGGCGGCGAACTTGTCGGTCTCGGCGCCGCTCGCGTTGCCGATGCCGACCACCGTGTCGACCAGATCGGCGGTCGGCAGGTTGATCACGCATTCGCGGCTCTCGCGGATCATGTGGAAGCTGTGGTTGCCGGCGGAGATCATCAGCCCGACCAGCGACGGCGTGAACTCCAGCACGGTGTGCCAGCCGAGCGTCATCACGTTCGAGCGGCCGCGCCAGTGCGACGTGACCAGCACGATCGGACCGGGCTCCAGATAACGCCGGATCCGGCTCACGGGAAAATCGATCTTCTTGGGAAACCGGGCCATCGCAGCCTCCTCGATCCCGCCGACGGTCGGCGGGCGTGGCGACGATGGACCCGGCTCGAGGCGGGTTCGCGGCGGCGGATCGGCCGGAGGCGCGGTGCGACGTCGCGTCAGAGCGCGGCGAGGACGGCGCGGAAGGCGGCGACCTCCTCGGGGCGGGTGGCGAAGCCGGTGACCAGCCGCCACAGCCGCTCGCCGTCGCGCGGCAGATCGTCGCCGGAGAGGGCGGCGATCGACCAGTCGTAGAAATGGGCGCCGGCGGCCTCGAGCCGCATCGCGGTCTCGGTCGAGAAGAAGGCGAACACCTCGTTGGCGCCGGGCCTCCAGGCGAGGCGGGTGTGCGGGCAGGCGTCGATCGCCTCGGCGAGGAGATCGGCCATCCGGTTGGCATGGGTGGCGAGGTCGAGCCACAGGCCGCGGTCGAGCCATGCCTCGAACTGGGCGGCGACGAAGCGGTGCTTGGAGATCAGGTGTCCGGCCCGCTTGCGGCGATAGAGCAGGTCCTCGCGGCGAGCGGGATCGAACAGGACGATCGCCTCGGCCATCAGGCAGCCGCCCTTGGTGCCGCCGAACGACATCACGTCGACGCCGGCCCGCCAGGTGAGGTCGGCCGGGGCGACGCCGAGGCGGGCGACGGCATTGGCGAAGCGGGCGCCGTCGAGATGGACGGCGAGGCCGCGGGCGTGGGCGACGCCGGCGAGTGCGCCGATCTCGGCGGGGGAGGGGACGAGGCCGAACTCGTTGGGGACGGTCAGCGACAGTACCGACAGGCGGCCGTGGTGAATCCCCTGCGGGATCGCGTCGAGCCGGGCGGCGAGTTCGATGGCCTCGAACAGGCCGCGGCGGGCGGGCAGCCGGTAGGCGCGGGCGCCGCTGAAGAACTCCGGCGCGCCGCACTCGTCGATCATCAGGTGCCCCTCCTCGTGGGCGACGATCGCGCCCCACGGCGGGGTGAAGGTGGCGACGGCGAGCGAATTGGCGGCGGTGCCGGTGGGCACCAGGACGACGGCGACCTCGCGTTCGAAGAGATCGCAGAAACGGCTCTCCAACGCCCGGGTGAGGCTGTCGTCGCCGTAGGCCGGCTCGGCGGGCGCGAGGCCGGCGGCGACCAGCGCCTCGAGGACGGGAAGGGCGGCACCCGCCCAGTTGTCGGACGCGAACATCATCGAGGCGCACCTTCTCACGCAGGCTTCGTCACCGACGCGCGGGATCGATTCCGAACGTCGTTCCCCGCGATCTAGCATGTTTCATCGTTACACGGCTGCCGTCGGATCGATCGGGGACGAGATGGAATCGATCAAAGATTCGCCATGCTCTCCTTCCGGCCGGCTTGCGAGGGGGGCGGATTTCTGCCATCTTCCGCCGAGACGAAATAGGTCAGTCTTATTGACCTATTTCGTTCGAAAGGTCGAAAAGGGGCGGATTTCCGCGATTTTCGACGAGCGGTACGGAGCCGGGTGCGGGGTGTGCGCCGAGTGCGGGAGTGCTCGGCGTCGAAATGGCCCGCCCCTTGCCGAGTACCGGACCCCCGGCCGCCGTGCCGTGACGGACGCGATCCCGCCGCCCGAGAGGGGTGCGGGCGGTCCGGAGCGGCGACCGGAGTGACGATCGGCCGCGCCGGCAGGCGCCGCGAACCACGAGGATTGGATCGATGGAACGGATCGTGTCGGAAGGTTCCGCAGAGATCGCCGCCGAAGCCGAGGGCTTCGACGCCGCTCGTTCGAGCCGGATCGCCGGGGCGACGACGCCCAACGGCCTGCCCGAGGCTCAGGGCATGTTCGATCCCGCCGAGACGCGCGACAGCTGCGGCGTCGGCTTCGTCGCCGACATCAAGGGCCGAAAGAGCCATGCGATCGTCAAGGACGCGCTCTACGTGCTCGAGAACCTCGAGCATCGCGGCGCGGTCGGTGCCGACCCGCTGATGGGCGACGGCGCCGGCATCCTGGTGCAGATCCCGCACCGCTTCTTCGCCGAAGAATGTGCCGGGCTCGGCTTCACCCTGCCGGAGGCCGGGCACTACGGCATCGGCCAGTTCTTCCTGCCGCCCGACGAGGCGGAGCGGGTGCGCGCGATCGAGATCGTCGAGCGTTCGGTCAAGGCCGAAGGCTTCCGGATCCTCGGCTGGCGCGAGGTGCCGGTCGACAATTCGCGGCTCTCCGACGGGGTCCGGGCGACCGAGCCGCTGCACCGCCAGCTGTTCGTCACCCATCCGCACGCCGAGACCCAGGACGCGCTGGAGCGCAAGCTCTACATCGCCCGCAAGGTGCTCTCCGGCGACGTCTACGAAGCCGACTGGAACGGCGCCACAAAGCGCAATCAGGACTGGTTCTATCCGGTCTCGTTCTCGTCGCGCACGGTCGTCTACAAGGGGATGTTCCTCTCCTATCAGGTCGCGGCCTACTACCCGGACCTCTCCGACGAGCGCTTCGAATCGGGTCTGGCGCTGGTCCATCAGCGGTTCTCGACCAACACCTTCCCGTCGTGGAAGCTCGCCCATCCCTACCGGATGGTCGCGCACAACGGTGAGATCAACACCCTGCGCGGCAACGTCAACTGGATGTACGCGCGTCAGGCGACGACCACTTCGGAAGTGTTCGGCGAAGACATCGCCAAGATCTGGCCGATCTCCTACGAGGGTCAGTCCGACACCGCCTGCTTCGACAACGCGCTCG
>CALFRR010000015.1 GCA_937919435.1 uncultured Alphaproteobacteria bacterium
TCTTGCACAGTTCCTTCTTGGCCTTCTCGTCGGTCCGGCAGACCTTGATCCAGCTGTCGGTGGTCGCATCGGCCGTCTGAGCGGCGGCGGAGCCGGCCGCCGCGACGGCCAGCGCGGCGGCGATCAGGAGCCGGGTGCCTGCGGAATTCGCGCCAGTCACGGTCATCGTCCTCACCGTTCCAGAAGTTTGCTTCGGTTCGAGCGGCCGCGCGCGACCGTTCGGCGAACCGAACCGGGGTCGGCCTCCTCATAGCCTCCCCGCCCCGCCGGTTCAATGGTGGAACCTCGGCAGGCGGGCGGATTCGATCGAGGCGACCGCATCGATCGCCGGTGGTGGTCGGCCAATGCGGCGACAGCGTGGCACCCGGCGGCCGCGGCGTCGCGCCGACGATGCCGCGCCGCCCCGGGCGCCCGGTCGCCGGCGCGCCGTTCCATCGACCGCGCCGGCGTGGTCTGCTGCGAGGATGGGGAACGATTCGCCACCGCCGGCCGTCCCCGCGCTCCCGCCCCTTCCCGGAGATCCGCCGTGACCGCCGACCGCCCGCTCTCCCAGGCCCTCGGCCGTCTCGCCGTCGACACCCGGGGTCGCGGCCGGGTCGACCTGACGCGGATGCTCGACGCCTGGCTCGCCTCGGTCGGCGCCGCCGAGGGGTTGCTGACGGTGCTCGCCCGCCACACCTCGGCTTCGCTCACCATCCAGGAGAACGCCTCGCCGGAGGTCGTCCCCGACCTCCTCGACGCGCTCGACCGGCTGGCGCCGCGCGACCGGCCGTGGCGGCACGATCTCGAGGGCGACGACGACATGCCGGCCCACGTGAAGAGCACGCTGACCGGCGCCACCCTGTCGCTGCCGGTGGCCGACGGTCGCATGGACCTCGGCACCTGGCAGGCGGTCTGGCTCCTCGAACACCGCGACGCGCCGCATCGGCGGACTCTGTCGCTGCATTTCCTCGGGGAGCGGACCGGTCTCACGCCGGGCGGTGTTTGAACCGCTCGGTCGCCTCGACCAGCGCGTCGACGATCCCCGGCTCGGTGATCGTGTGGCCGGCGTCGTCGACGATCCGGAAGTCCGCCTCAGGCCACGCCCGGTGCAGGTCCCAGCCGATGAACAGCGGGGTGCACATGTCGTAGCGGCCGTGGACGATCACGCCGGGGATGTCCTTCAGCCTGCCCGCGTCGCGCAGCAACTGGTCGTCGGCGTCGAAGAAGCCGCGGTTCATGAAGAAGTGGCATTCGATCCGGGCGAAGGCGAGGGCGTAGTGGTCCTCGCCGAACGAGGCGACCCGGGCCGGATCCGGCAGCAGCGACAGGGTCGAGCCCTCCCAGGTGGCCCAGCGCTTCGCCGCCTCGACCTGCAGGGCCGGATCGTCGCCGATCAGCCGGCGGTGATAGGCGGCGATCAGATCGTCGCGCTCGGCCTCGGGGATGAACTCCCGGTAGCTCTCGAACAGGTCGGGGAACACCAGGCTGGCGCCCTCCTGGTAGAACCACAGGAGTTCCTTGCGCCGCAGCGTGAAGATACCGCGCAGCACCAGCTCGCTGACCCGCTCGGGATGGGTCTCGGCATAGGCGAGCGCCAGGGTCGAGCCCCACGAGCCGCCGTAGACCTGCCAGCGCTCGATGCCGAGATGGACGCGCAACTTCTCGATGTCGCCGACCGCCTCCCAGGTGCCGTTCTCGGCGAGTTCCGCGTGTGGCGTCGATTTTCCACAGCCGCGTTGGTCGAACAGGACGATCCGGTAGGCGGCTGGATCGTGCAGCCGCCGCATCGCCTCGGTGATGCCGCCGCCGGGTCCGCCGTGCAGGCAGACGACCGGCTTGCCCTTCGGGTTGCCGCATTCCTCCCAGTGGATCTCGTGGAGATCGGAGACCTTCAGGCGGCCTTCGGTGTGCGGCTGGATCGGCGGAAACAGGCTGCGGCGGGGCTCGGACAAGACGATTCTCCGGAATGGTGGGCACGCGGATCGCGCGATTTCGGGTGGCGCGCGGAAGGCCACGATAGATCTTCCGCGGTGGCGCGAAAGAGGTGGCGGTGCGGGTCTCCGTCTCGCCGCGCACATTCCGAACCGGTTGCATCTCCGCAATTCGTTGCAGAAATTTCGGCCTGCGTACGCAAAGTGCGTCACCCATTGGGATTCTTCCCGTCGCCTGGAGCCTTGCGCAAGGCTCGCGGCGGATCGATACTCTTCCTGCATGGGTTCGACGGGGACCTTCCGACGGGCGGGAGAACCGCGAAGGGTCCGGTGCCGAAGGGGCGAGAGACCTCCCGGATCCGGGTGACCGGTGCCGGTGGAGACCGCGCGATCGGGACCACCGCCGACTGCAAGGGGGAACGGGGTTGGCGAACAATCCGAGCTATCGTTTCGTGATCGCGGACGACCATCCGCTGTTTCGTGGTGCGCTGAGGCAGACCCTCGAACTGATGTTCGACGGCGTCGTCATCGCCGAGGCGGGATCGCTCGAGGCGGTCTCCAAGATCCTGGAGGAGGGCGAGGACGTCGACCTCGTGCTCCTCGATCTGAACATGCCGGGGGTGCGCGGCTTCTCCGGCCTGATGTATCTGCGGGCCCAGTACCCGACCGTTCCGGTGGTGGTGGTCTCGGCCAACGAGGATCCGGGCACGATCCGGCGCTGCATGGAGTTCGGCGCCGCCGGCTTCGTGCCGAAGTCGCTCGGCACCGACTCGATCAAGGAGGCGCTGTCGACGGTGATGGCCGGCGACGTCTGGACGCCGGCCGACGTCGACGTCTCCTCGCTGCCCGCCGACGAGACGGCGAAGCTGGTGCAGCGCCTGTCGACGCTGACCCCGCAGCAGGTCAGAGTTCTGATGATGCTGTCGGAGGGTCTGCTCAACAAGCAGATCGCCTACGAGCTCGGCGTCTCCGAAGCGACGGTCAAGGCGCACGTCTCGGCGATCCTGCAGAAGCTCGGGGTCGAGAGCCGCACCCAGGCGGTGATCGCCGCCTCCAAGATCGAAGCCGGCAACTGGCAGGCGATCGGCGGCTGAGGCCGAAGTCGAGGTCGGTTCGGGATCCCCGGGACGACCTCGCTCGTCGCCGCTCGCTCTCCCGTCGTCCCCGGCCGGAGCCCCGAAGGGGCGGAGGGGAAGGGGATCCCGTCGGTACTCGTCGACTCCGCATGACCCGTTCAGGGGCCCCCTTCCCGGCGCCGACGCGCCGCCGGGGGCGACGGGAGTGGCCCGGGCGCCGCTCTCCATCGGCCTTCACACGGGATCGCCCTTGCCACCGCGCCGGTGGAGGGATCCGGTCCGCCGGGACTTCACGTCGTCGATACCGTCGGGTCGGTCGCGACGCGTGGAAGGCGAAGTACCCCTCACTCCGCCGCGGCCGCCTTGGCGGCTCGGACCTGGGCCAGGATCGCCCGGAGCGCCGCCGGTTTGAGCGGTTTGTTCAAGACCGAGATCGATTTCTCCGTCGCTTCGTCGCGCACGCCCGGTGACCGGTCGGCGGTGATCAGCGCCGCCTGCAGGTCGTTGCCGAAGCGCCACCTGAGCTGCACCACCGCTTCGATGCCGGTGCCGTCGTCGAGGTGGTAGTCGACCAGCAGCACGTCGACCGGCTTGCCGTGGTCCTTGACCCGCGCCGACAGGATGTTCGACGCCTCCTTCTGGTCGTGGGCGGTCAGAACCTCCGCTCCCCAACCGGTCAGCAGCGCGGTCATCCCCTCGAGGATCTTCTCCTCGTTGTCGAGACACAGCACGCTCATCCCGTCGAACCGGGCCGCCGACATCCGCGGCTGGCCTTCCGGCGTGGCGGTTTCCGGCAGCGCCGCGGCGGTCGGCACCTCCACCCAGAAGTGCGAGCCCTTGTGCGGCGAGGAGGCGAGGCCGATCGGGTGGGTCAGCACCCGCGAGATGCGTTCGACGATCGACAGGCCGAGCCCGAGGCCGCGGGCGATCTTGGCGCCCTGGTCGAGCCGCTGGAACTCGACGAAGATCAGTTTCTGCTGCGATTGCGGAATGCCGAGACCGGTGTCGAAGACGTCGACCGTCAACCGGCCGCGCCGTCGCCGCACGCCGACCACCACCCGGCCCTCCTGGGTGTACTTGATCGCGTTGGAGACGAGGTTCTGGACCAGACGCCGGAGCAGCCGGCGGTCGGAACGGACCCACAGCGACGACGGCAGCACCCTGAAGCCGAGGCCGCGGTCGCGGGCGATCGGTTCGAACTCGAGCCGGAGCTGCTTCAGGATCTCGTCGATCCGGAACACCCCGAACTCCGGCTTCAGCGCACCGGTGTCGAGGCGGGAGATGTCGAGCAGCGTCCCGAGGATCTCCTCGACCGCGTCGAGCGACTGGTCGATGTTGACCGCGTGGGTGGCGAGCGGTCCGTGCTCGGTCTTCTCGACCAGCGAGGTGGCGTAGAGCCGGGCGGCGTTGAGCGGCTGCAGGATGTCGTGGCCGGCGGCGGCGAGGAAGCGGGTCTTGCCGATGTTGGCCTCGTCGGCCTCGGCCTTGGCCCGCGACAGCTCGCTGTTCAGCCGGGTCAGTTCCTCGGTGCGCTCGCGCACCCGCCGTTCCAGGGTCTCGTTGGCCCGCGCCAGCGCCTCCGCCGAGGCGACCCGCTCGGTGATGTCGGTCCAGGTGGTGACGATGCCGCCGTCCGGCATCGGTGAGGTCCTGACCTCGATCACCGCGTCGGTGGTGGCCAGCCGCTCGTGATAGGTCTCCATCCGGCGGACCAGCCGGTCGAGCCGGTCGCGGATGATCCGTTCCGGGTTGCCCGAACCGAACTCGCCGCGCTCCGCCCGGTCGCGGACGATCGCCTGCAGCGACACCCCGACCTGACAGAACTCCGGCGCGAGGTCGAGGATCTGGCGGAACTGCCGGTTCCAGCAGATCAGCCCGAGCTCGCGGTCGAACACCGAGATGCCCTGACCGACCTGGTCGAGCGCGATCTGCAGGAGATCGCGGTTGTACTGGATCGCCGCGGAGGCGTCGTCGAGCAGCCTGATCGCCGCCTTGGTGGACGGATCGCGGCGCTTGACCAGCAGCGACAGGACGAGGCGCGAGGATGCCGCGCCGATCGCCGAGGCGAGCAGCTGTTCGGCGAAGCGCAGCAGATGCAGGTCCGCCTGCCGGTCGCCGACCAGCGGGAGGGTGTGCGAGCGGCCGAACTCGGCGAAGGCCCGGTTGGTGCGGTCCTCGCCGAGATAGCGGGCGCAGGTCGAGATCAGGTCGTCGACGGTGACCGCGGTCCGCCAGCGCCGGAGCGTCGGGGTCGGCGTGAACTCCGACGGCACGAAGACGTTGGCCTGGAGCCGTTCGATCGGTTCCTGCGCCCGGGTCATCGACACCGAGACGAAGGCGACGACGTTGACCAGCAGGCTCCAGAAGACGCCGTGGGCGAGCGGATCGAAGCCGAGCGAGAACAGCGCCTGGGGCTTCAGGAACCACAGGCCGAACGGTCCCTCGCGCAGGATCGAGAAGGATCCGTAGCCGGCCTCGACGAAGGTCGGCAGCGCCATCGTGTAGCACCACACCGCGAAGCCGGCGACGATGCCGGCGATCGCCCCGCGGGCCGTCCCGCGCCGCCAGAACAGCGCGCCGAAGAAGGCCGGGGCGAACTGGGCGATCGCCGCGAAGGCGAGCAGCCCGATGTCGGCCAGCGCCGCGGTGTCGGCGACCGCCCGGTGATAGGCGTAGGCGAGCAGCAGGATCCCGAGGATCGCGACCCGCCGGGCGAACAGCAGCTGCTTGACCATGTTCGGTTCGTCGCCGCCGTCGCGCCCCGCCCGCCGCACCAGCACCGGCGCCAGCAGCTCGTTGCAGATCATGATGGCGAGCGCCACCGAGGCGACGATCACCATCGCGGTCGCCGCCGACAGGCCGCCGATGAAGGCGACGATGGTCATCAGGTCGGCGCCGGCGTCGAGCGGCAGCCGGAGAACGAAGGTGTCGGCGTCGATCGCGGTGCCGTAGCGGATCATTCCGGCGATCGCCAGCGGCATGACGAAGACGTTGATCGCGATCAGATAGGCCGGGAACAGCCAGCGCGCGACGGTGATCTCCGACGCGGTGCGGTTCTCCACCACCGCGGCGTGGAACATCCGCGGCAGCAGCAGCGTCGCACAGAACGACAGGAACGACAGGACGATCCAGTTGCCGCCGGAGAGCCCGCGATGGAACATCTGCGAGGCGATCGGGTTGGCGGCGGCCTCGGCGATCAGATCGCCGGGCCCTTCGAACAGGACGAACACCACCCACAGCCCGACCGCGGTCAGGGCGACCAGCTTGACCACCGATTCCGCCGCCACTGCCAGCATCAGGCCGGTCTGGTGTTCGGTCGCGTCGATCTGGCGGGTGCCGAACAGGCAGGCGAAGGCGGCCATCGACAGGGCGACGGTCAGCGGCACGTCCGGATGGAACGGCGCCGGCCCGAGCCCGAAGTCGAGATGGCTGACCAGCGTCGACACCGAGGCCGACACGGCCTTCAGTTGCAGCGCGATGTAGGGGACGATGCCGACGAAGGCGATCAGCGTGACCACCGCGGCGAGCGGCTGGTTCTTGCCGTAGCGCGAGGCGATGAAGTCGGCGATCGAGGTGATCCGCTCCGACTTGGCGAGCTTCACCACCCGGAGGAACACCGGGAAGCCGATGGTGAAGGTCAGGATCGGCCCGACGTAGATGGTCAGGAAGTCGAAGCCGTGGACGGTCGCGAAGCCGACCGATCCGAAGAACGTCCACGAGGTGCAGTAGACCCCGAGCGACAGCGCGTAGATCATCGGCCGCCCGGTGATCGCCGACCAGCGCACGGCGTTGCGGTCGCCGTAGTGGGCGACGGCGAACAGCATCACGATGTAGACGACGGCGATCGTCAGGACGAGCCAGCCTTGAACCATCGGGGCCGTCATCTCTCTCGCGGAAGGAACACGAGCTTCGCCACCGGGAGTCCGCGACCGCCGGTGGATCGCCGGCAATCGAGCACATGTGGCGGTTTCTGTCCATTGCGGACGCCCCGCCCCCCGGATTCGCGCCGAGAGGAGGTCTACGGACTCCGGTTCGATGGTTCACGAGCGGTTTTCGCGCGTCCGCCCGATGACGGCGACGGAGTCGGCCGCGGGCGGTTCTGCCGGGTCCCTCGCGCGCCGCGATCCTGGCGTGAGCCGTCCCCCCTTGAAGACCCGCCGCCCTCTCTGCCAAGACTGCCGGCACCGGCACCGGCTCCGCCACGTCCCGGGCCGAACCACCGGAGCGTCCCTCGATGACCGATTTCCTCGCCGGCCTCAGACCCGAAGCGCTCGGCGCGCCCCCGTCCGGCATCGTCGAGGTGATCGACTACGCCCGCGGCCGCGAAGGGGTGATCCCGCTGCTCGCCGGGGAGGGCGATCTGCCGACCCCGCGCTTCGTCTGCGACGCCGCGACCCGGTCGCTCGCCGCCGGAGAGACCGGCTACACGTGGCAGGGCGGCATCCCGGAACTCCGGGAGGCGCTCGCCCGCTACGTCGGCCGCCATTGGGGTGGCGCGCCCTCGGCCGAACGCTTCTTCGTCACCACCGGCGGCATGCTGGCGATCCAGATCGCCGCCACCGTTCTCGCCGGCCCCGGCGACGAAGTGATCGTGCCGACCCCGGTCTGGCCGAACATCTCCGCGGCGATCGGTCTGAGGGGCGCGCGGGTGGTCGACGTGGCGATGGACTTCTCGCCGAACGGCTGGACCCTGGATCTCGAGCGGCTCGCCGCCGCGGTCTCCCCGGCGACGAAGGCGATCTTCCTCAATTCGCCGTGCAACCCGACCGGCTGGACCGCGACCCGCGAGGAGCTCGCCGCGATCCTGGCGCTCGCCCGCCGTCACGGCCTGTGGATCGTCGCCGACGAGGTCTACGGCCGCCTGGTCTTCGACGGCTCGGGCCGGGCCCCGTCGTTCCACGACGTCGCGGAGCCCGACGACCGGGTGATCTTCGTCAACACCTTCTCCAAGAACTGGGCGATGACCGGTTGGCGGGTCGGCTGGATCGAGGCACCGCCGGTGCTCGGCCCGGTGATCGAGAATCTGGTGCAGTTCGCCACCTCCGGCGTGCCGGTGTTCGTGCAGCGCGGCGCGGTCGCCGCGCTCGATCACGGCGAGGGTTTCTTCACCCACCAGTTGGCGCGAATCGCCGAGAGCCGGAAGCTCCTGCTCGACGCCCTCGGCACCGACCCGCGCTTCCGTTTCGCCACGCCGACCGGCGCCTTCTATCTGTTCTTCGGCATCGACGGCGAGGCCGACACTTCGCGCCTCGGCCTGCGCCTCGTCGACGAGGCCGGCGTCGGGCTGGCGCCGGGGACCACGTTCGGCCCGGCCGGCGCCGGATTCCTGCGGCTCTGCTTCGCCCGCGGCCCGCAGAGCATCCGGACCGCCGCCGACCGTCTCCTCGGCTGGTCGCAGGGGCGCCGAACCGGTCTGGTGGGACCGACTTGAACGTTGCGGCGGACGCTGCGACATGAAATAGGTAGATGTCCGATCCGACGGTGCAGTGCTTCGCCGGCATCGTGACGTCCGGCCCCGATCCGACGGATGGGGCGTCGAGGGAAGGAGCCTGTTCGTGCCATCGTCGTCGCCGACCGTCTCGGAAGCACGTCTGCACAGTGTGCTCGATACCGCGGTCGACGGAATCATCGTCATCGACGAACGCGGCCGGATCCTGGTCTTCAACAAGGCCTGCGAGGAGCTCTTCGGGTTTCCCGCCGCCGAGATGATCGGGCACAACGTCTCCGAGCTGATGCCGCCCGAATTCGCGGTCGATCACGACGCCTATCTCGGCAACTATCTGGCGACCGGCGAGAAGAAGATCATCGGCATCGGGCGCGAGGTCCGTGGACGCCGCCGCGACGGCTCGAGCTTCCCGCTCGAACTGTCGGTCGGCGAGGCGCATACCCTCGAGGGGCGCCAGTTCATCGGCATCATCCGCGACCTCCGGCAACGCAAGGCCGACGAGCAACGCCTCAATCAGCTCCAGTCGCAGCTCGTCCAGATGGCGCGGGTCAACGCGATGGACGAGATGGGCGCGGCGGTCGCCCACGAACTGAATCAGCCGCTGACCGCGGTGATGCTCTATCTGCAGGCGCTGCGCCGCAAGCTCGCCCAGTCCGGCACCGAGGACCCCGGTTCGCCGCTGCTCGAGATCCTCGCCAAGGCCAATCGCGAGGCCGAGCGCGCCGGCTCGATCATTCAACGGATGCGCCAGTTCGTCGAACGTCGCGAACCCGATCGTCAGGCGATCGACCTGCCGCGGCTGATCGACGAGGCGCTCGAACTGACGTTGCTCGGCCACGACGGCGCCGGCATCGAGGTGATCCGAGACGAGGCGCCGGATCTGCCGCGGCTCGATGCCGATCCGGTCCAGATCCAGCAGATCATGATCAATCTGGTGCGCAATGCGATCGAAGCGGTCCGCACCCGCCCGGAACGTTGGATCCGCATCGGCGCCCGCGCCGCCGACGGCAAGCTGACGATCGAGGTCGAAGACAGCGGAGCCGGTATCCCCAGGGAGACGGTGCGCTCGTTGTTCAAGGCTTTTGCGACCTCGAAGAAGACCGGTCTGGGGCTCGGTCTTGCGATTTCACGCTCGATCGCTCAGAACCACGGCGGAGACCTGCTGGTCGAGCCGGGCGGTGAGGGGCGTGGCGCGACCTTCGTGCTGTCGCTGCCGCTCGGTGCGGCGACCAGGAGCAGGACGAGCTGAACCGGACAACTCGGGGCGCACGGCAGGGGCGCATCCGAAGGAGTGAGGGGGATGACGATGGTGGTGCGAACCCAGAAGGCCGACCAGGCGATCTACATCGTTGACGACGATCCGGCGGTTCGCGACGCCCTGTCGGTGGTCTTCGAACTCGAGGGCTACGCGGTCTTCGGCTACGAGACCGGCGACGCCTTTCTCGAGGCGGTCAAGCTGCGCCAGCCGGCCTGCGTCTTCCTCGACGTCCACATGCCCGGCCGGTCCGGCCTCGACATCCTGAAGACCCTCAACGCCGATCACTATCCGGCACCGGTCTTCATCATCTCCGGCCAGGGCGACATCCCGATGGCGGTGACGGCGATCAAATACGGTGCCTTCGACTTCATCGAGAAGCCGTTCGACGCCGACCAGATCATCCGCCGCGTCCAGGAGGCGCTCGACGCCCAGGCCCGTCGGTCGACCGAAGACCCCAAGGCCGGTGCCGTCGCTCACGACTTCCCGGGCCGTGAACTGTTGACCCCGCGCGAAATCGAAGTGCTCGGACAGATCACCGCCGGCGCTTCGAACAAGGAAGCCGGACGTCATCTCGGCATCTCTCCACGGACGATCGAAGTCCATCGGGCGCGGATCATGGAGAAACTCGGTGCCCGCAATGCGGCCGATCTGGTTCGTATCGTATTGACCGGTGAGCACGGCTGAGTATCCGAGTCCTCGTCGTTGTGATGACGTGGTGGTGATCCCATCCTCGGAAGACTACTGATTTCACCAGGAGCGTTTCCCGGCACATTGGTCGCTTCCGAAACGGATGAGACCGAGCCGATGCAGACTCTCCTCCCCGCGGCGCCGGAAACGCACGCGGGATACGTCCATGTTCTGGAAGACGATCCGGGTGTCGCCGACAGCCTGCGCTTCGTGCTGCAGGCGCACGGCCTCGACGTCGTCCTCCATCCGGACGCGGAGAGTTTCTTCGAAGCTCAGCCGCCCGGCGCCGACGATGCGGTGATCGTCGATCTGGGCCTGCCGGGCATCGGCGGGGCGCAGGTGATCCGTTGGTTGGCGCGCCTGTCGCCGACCCCGCGGATCGTCGCCATCACCGGTCAGACCCAGAAGGCGATCGACGGCGAGTTGAGGGACCTGCCGCCGATCCGTCTGCTCCGCAAGCCGCTCTCCGGGGCCGCTCTCGATGCGTTGCTGGAAGTCGTGGAGGGTGCCTCTTCGTGCACCGTTCTGCCTGAAATCTATGCAATCGTTTGAGACCTTCGGCGTAAGTAGGCGAACGGGATTGTGAAGCCGGCGAGCTGTTTCTAGCTTCGTCTTCGAGGGGAACTCCCTGAAACCGCGCGGGGTTGCCGGAAGGACGGCCGGTGATCCGAAGAGCGTGGTGGCGATCGTGGGAGTATCCCACCGGGAAGCCCCGGTGTTTTCCCGGAACTGCGCTCGACCCCGCGGACGAGCGTCGCGCGGGTGATCCGCACGGCGGCGGGGCGGCGATGCGAAGAGGAGGGCATCATGGCCTACACCGAACGAGTCTGGGGCAATGCCGGCTCTCCCGCCCGGGCGAACGGCGCCGAGAGCGAGGACGGTTGGCAGGAGTTCGCCCGTTCTCCGCGCGTCAAGACCCAGCGCTACGGCGCCCATGATGCGATCTTCTACGAGGGCGATCCGGCCGAGCGCGTCTACGAGTTGATCGAAGGCGCGGTGATGCTGTTCAAGCTGCTGCCCGACGGCCGTCGTCAGGTGGTCGAGGTGATCGGCCCGGACTCGCTGTTCGGGGTCGTCGCCGGCCGCCATTTCGACTGCAACGCCGAGACCCTCACCCCGTCGGTGGTGCGCGTCCTCGACCGGCGCGAGCTCGAGGCGTCGCCGGAGTTCCAGGCCCACGTCTCGCGCTGCCTGAGGCGGCAGATCGAACGCCTGCACGACCACGCCCTGCTGCTCGGCCGCAAGTCGGCCTTCGAGCGGGTCGCTTCGTTCCTGATCCGCTTCGTGCCCGGCCGCGGCATCAACGGCTGTGCCGGCCCGCAGAACGAGAAGGACGAGGAGGTGATCGAGCTGGCGATGACCCGCCAGGAGATCGCCGACTACCTCGGGCTGACCATCGAGACGGTCAGCCGGGTGATCTCGGATCTGAAGCGGCGCGGTCTGATCACCATCGAGAAGCAGGATCGCATCCGCATCACCGACGTCTGCGGCATTTGCCATCAGACCGGGACGCGCTAACCTCCCGCGTCGGGCGGAGCCGTCGCTCCGCCGCCGGCGACCTCGGGTCGCCGACGTCGGGGAGGTGGACTGCCGATGATGCGACCGTGGTCGATCGCCGCGATCCTCTTCTGTGCATCGGCGGTCGCGGCCGCCGCCGGCGTGGTCGAGACCCGTACCACCATCCCCGCGAGGTTCGGCTCCGCCGAACTGGCGCTCGAGGCGATCGTCGTCCGCCCCGAGATCGGCGAGCGCTTCCCGCTCGCCCTCGTCGTCCATGGTGCCGCGCCGCACAAGGAGGCGGAGTTCTCGCTCGAGAACAACCGGCAATGGGCGATCGATCTCGCCGAACGGGGCTTCCTGGCGGTCGCCTTCGCCCGTCGCGGCCACGGCCGATCGGAAGGCGAAGCGTTCCGCTCGGTCGGCAACTGTGCCCGCCCGGCGGTCGGCGGCTATTTCGGCCACCATGCCGAGGACGTCGCCGCGGTGCTCGAGGTGCTGCGCCGCCGTCCCGACGTCGATCCCGGCCGGACCCTGCTGCTCGGCAAGTCGGTCGGCGGCATGCTCGCCCTCGATCTCGCGGGGCGGGCGGTGCCGCCGGTCACCGCGGTGATCAACGTCTCCGGCGGCGTCCGTATCGGCGATCCCAAGGTTCCCTCGTGCGCCGAGATCGATGCGAAGCTGGTCGACGAAGTGGCCCGCTTCGGCGCCGCCGCGGCGAAGGTGCCGACCCTCTGGATCTATGCCGAGAACGACGCCTGGTTCCCACCGGCGATCGCCCGGCGGATGTTCGACGCCTACACCGGTGCCGGCGGGCGCGGCGTGCTGCACGTCTTCGGCCCTTCGGGAACCGACGGGCACGGGCTGTTCCAGAGCTTCGAGGGCAAGCGGCGGCTGTGGCCGGTGATCGACGCCTTCCTGCGCGACAACCGCCTGCCGACCTGGACCGACGACACGGTTCGCCGGCTCGCCGAGGCGCTTCCGGCTCCCTGCCGCGGACTGGTCGCGACCTATGTGGCGGAGATCCCGTCCCACAAGGCGATCGCGGTGACCACCGGCGAAGGTCGGATGCGCTGTTTCTGGGCCGGCAAGGCGAAGGCCACCAGCGAGGCCGAAGCGGCGGCCAACGCCGTCGACCACTGCGCCAAGTCCTCCGGCTCCGCCTGCAGGGTGGTGGCGATCGACCTCGAGCCCTATAGACCATGAGGCCGGCCGTCGACGCGGTGTGAGTCCGCCGTCGCGTCCGGCCGCGCCCCGACCCGCGGGTGTCGGGGCGGCTCCGCCCGAAACCGTTCGAGAGGTTCTCCCTTGGCCGCGACTCCCGCCACCACCTTCCTGAAGGCGAAGAAGATCGACTTCTCGCTTCTCGAATACGCCCACGATCCGCGCGCCGAGGCCTATGGGCTCGAGGCGGCGGAGAAGCTCGGGCTCGATCCGGCGACGGTGTTCAAGACCCTGGTCGTCTGCGACGGGGCGAAGGCCCATGCCCTGGCGCTGGTGCCGGTGGCGTCGAAGCTCGGCCTGCCGGCGGCGGCGAAGGCGCTCGGCTGGAAGCGCGCCGAGATGGGCGACAAGGCCGATGCCCAGCGGTTGACCGGTTACGTGCTCGGTGGGATCTCGCCGTTCGGCACCAAGCGCCCGCTCCCCGTCGTCGCCGACGAAGCGCTGATGCTGCCGGAGAAGGTCCGGGTCTCCGGCGGCCGCCGCGGCCTCGAGATCGAGATCGCCCCGGCCGATCTGGTCGCCGTGCTGGCGGCGACCGTCGCGGAGATCGCCGTCGACTGAGCCGGCGGCGGGTGGCTCACACCGCCACCGAATGCCGCGCGGCGGCGCGGGCGAGGTGGGCGTCGAAGGCGGCGGCGACGATCCGGACCAGCGGTCGACCCGCCTCGGTGACCTCCAGCCGGTCGTGGTCGAGCACGCAGAGCCCGTCGTCGATCGCTTCGGCGAGCCGGTCGAAGGAATCGGCGATCGCCGCGATGCCGACCCCGTGGGCGGCACAGACCGCGGCGAGGTCGACCCGCCAGTCGCACATCACCCGCTCGATGATCTCGCCGCGCAGCCGGTCGTCGTCGTCGAGCCGCCGCCCCTTCCAGGTGGCCAGCCGGCCGGCGCCGATCGCCCGCCGCCAGCGGCCGATGTCCGGATCGTTCTGCAGGAAGCCCTCGGGAGTTCGGCCGATCGACGAGGCGCCGAAGCCGATCAGCGTGTCGCAGGCGTCGGTGGTGTAGCCCTGGAAGTTGCGGTGCAGCCGTCCCTCGCGGGCGGCGACCGCCATCTCGTCGTCGCCGCGGGCGAAGTGGTCGAGACCGATCGCCACGTAGCCCGCCGTCTCCAGCGCCACCCGGGCGGTGTGCTCGAGCCGCAGCCGTTCCGACGCACCGGGCAGCGACGCCTCGTCGATCAGCCGCTGATGCTTCTTGAACCACGGCACGTGGGCGTAGCCGAACAGCGCGATCCGGCTCGGATCGAAGGCTTCGGCGAGGGCGATCGTCCGCTCGATGGTCGCCGCGCTCTGGTGCGGCAGGCCGTACATCAGGTCGAAGTTGATCGCGCCGATCCCGGCGCCGCGCAGCGCCGCGACCGCCGCCGCCACCGTCTCGTACGGCTGGAGCCGGCCGATCGCCTCCTGCACCGTGGCGTCGAAGTCCTGGACGCCGAGGCTCGCCCGGGTGACACCGAGCTCGGCGAGCACCGCGGCGAGCTCGGGCGTGACGGTGCGCGGATCGAGTTCGATCGCGTGTTCGATCGTCGGCGCGAAGGCGAAGGCCGAGCGCAGCCGCCGCACCACCGCCCGCAGCTGGGCCGGCGGCATCAGGCTCGGGGTTCCGCCGCCCCAGTGGATGTGGGCGACCGGCAGCCGCCGGCCCGCGCCGATCGCCGCGGCGACCAGATCGATCTCGGCGACCAGTCCCTCGGCGTAGTCGATCACCGGATCGTCGCGCAGCGCCGCCTTGGTGTGGCAGCCGCAGTAGTGGCAGATCGACCGGCAGTAGGGGACGTGCAGATAGAGCGACACCGGCCGGTCGCCGTCGAGGCGGGCGAGCCATCGGGCGGCGGCCTCCGGCCCGACGCTCTCCTCGAAGTGGGGCGCGGTCGGATAGCTGGTGTAGCGCGGCACCGCGCGGCTGGCGTACTTCAGTTCGACGGCAGGGTTCATGGCCGACACCATGCGGTGATCCTTCGCGCTCGATCCTTGATTCGGATCAATCGGCCTCGGAGATCGGCGGTGCCGACGAGGTCCGTCGCCGCGCCGTCCCCGCACCGCCTTCGATCCGGCCGCGACATTTTCGCAAGGTGACACGAAACTCCGGCCGAAACGAGACACGTCGGCGGCATCGTCCCCGCACTTTCGGTCGCATCCGTGCTGCACTGCGGTACGTCCCGGGCCGATCGGCCGAAACGCCGCGCCGCCCGGTCTCCGCCGCGGATCGGGGGTGTCCCCGATCCGGTTGTCATCTCTGACATTTTTCGAATGGAGCGGGGGCCGGAGCGGTGGCCTTCCGCGTCGTCGACGGGTGATCCGGGGGCTCGCCGATGCGCTCCCGAGTCGTTCGTCGATAGGTATTTCGACGTTCTCATCGGGGCTTCCCGGCGCAGGTAGGATCTCTGCAGGCATCGGATCGATGCGTTGCGGCAAACCCTCCGACACTGTTAGACGTTCGGGTGTCTGTTGACCTGAATCAAAGTTTGGGCGTTGGGTCCGACCTACGGTCCGACCGATACCCTCCGGCGGCCCGATGCCGCCCTTCTCCGAACGGGGAGGGCGGCATCGGGCCGGCGGAAATCGAGGTGGGCGGCCGGATCGCGGCCCCGGGCGGGAGGGCTTTCCCGAGCGGGTGCGGCGGTCGGACCGCCCGGGGGCGTATCGAATTGAACGAACGGGGCGAACGATGGCTCGACCAGTCGAGACAAAGGCATTCACGCTCGAGGAGATCGGTTACTCGATCTTCCTCGCAGCTCTCGCCGTGGTCTGCGTGATCCTTGCCGGCAAGGCCTGGGAACCGCAGCTCGCGTTTCACGCGACCGTCGGCGCGATCTTCGCGGCGGCCGGCATCTTTCTGATCTACAAAGGCTTTCAGGATCGCGCCGGGACGCCGGCGCAGGTCGTCGACGGTCGGCCGAACTACAACTACGGACCGATCCGGTTCGCCGCGGTGGCGTCGATGTTCTGGGGCATCGCCGGCTTCCTGGTCGGCGTCTGGATCGCCTCGGAACTCGCCTGGCCGGCGCTCAACTTCGATCTGCCGTGGATCGCCTTCGGGCGGCTGCGTCCGCTCCACACCTCGGCGGTGATCTTCGCCTTCGGCGGCAACGTGCTTCTGGCGACCTCGTTCTACGTCGTCCAGCGCACCTGTCAGGCCCGCCTGCCCGGCATCGTCACCCCCTGGTTCGTGGTGCTCGGCTACAACGCCTTCATCGTCATCGCCGGAACCGGCTACCTGCTCGGGGTGACCCAGAGCAAGGAATACGCCGAGCCCGAGTGGTATGCGGACCTCTGGCTGACCATCGTCTGGGTGGTCTATCTGCTGCTCTTCCTCGGCACCCTGTGGAAGCGCAAGGAGCCGCACATCTACGTGGCGAACTGGTTCTATCTGGCCTTCATCGTCACGGTGGCGATGCTGCACCTCGGCAACAACGTCTCGGTGCCGGTCTCCGTCTTCTCGATCAAGTCGGTCCAGGTGTTCTCGGGCGTCCAGGATGCGATGGTGCAGTGGTGGTACGGCCACAACGCCGTCGGCTTCTTCCTGACCGCCGCCTTCCTCGGCATCATGTACTACTTCGTGCCGAAGCGGGCGGACCGTCCGGTGTACAGCTACCGGCTGTCGATCATCCACTTCTGGGCGCTGATCTTCCTCTACATCTGGGCC
>CALFRR010000016.1 GCA_937919435.1 uncultured Alphaproteobacteria bacterium
GTCATGGCTCCATCCTCTCAAGAGTTGGAGCCTCCGGCAAACCCGGCGCGGTTCAAACGACGGTCTCCGCCCTCACAAGGGATGCCCTTGCACGCTCGTTGGACGCCGCCTTCGATGTCGACCAAATCAAACTCGACATGATTTCCGTTCGGCGAGCATCCAATGCGCTGAAGCAGTATGCGGGAGCAGTCGCAATCAATAACTTGGAGGGGTCAGCTGAATTGGAAGCATTAGCCCTGCAATTAAAGGGAATTTCTAGGCGGTACATGGGCGCGCAATGATCATCAAATCGGTCCGATGTAAAAGCACTAAAGCCCGAAATGGACTTCGTTCACATGTTTTTCATGGGCAAGAAAATGAGAAAATTACGGTCCTAAGAGGGACGGAGGGAGATATTCTAGACTTCGCTTCCGACGCGGATAATGTTGGAAAGGAATATGCTGTACGCCATTTCATTTTGGCACCGCTCAAGCCAACGACAAGAGAGGAAATATTTCTCTTATTGGAAATGATGGCGAAGGAATTCGAGTTTAGTAGTATGAACACCGTCCTTGTCGAACACGTAAAACGGAGAACTGCCTATGATGCATTCGATAGGCACTGGCATTTATTAGTGCCCGAATACGATACATCAAAGAGCCGCGTTCTGGCGTCTTCGCATGACCACCTGAGGCATGAGTACATTTCTAGAACATTTGAATTCCGCTTTGGGCAGCCTTTCACACTGGGCGCGCATACCGCTGCTGTCATTCGTCGGCTTCGGACCGAGGGAAAGAACGAAATCGCCGACGCACTTTCTGCCGCCTATCGTGACGCTGATGAGCATCGGCCTCGGGCGGCTTTTACCCACGGCGCGCATCAGCGAGCCGCGCGCGCTCACTCGGATATCCCAGCAGATCGCCAATTTGTACGTGAGGCGTGGCTGTCTACCCGCGATCGAAGCACTCTGATCGCCTTGTTGGCTACTACGGGCCTGTCAGTCCGCCGAGGGGAGAAAGAAGGAGAACACGTCCTTTGGCGTGGCGAGACATTCATCGGATCGCTCAGACGATTTGCACGTATTTCCAAATCTGAGATGACATTAAGGATGGAGAGTCCCGATGACGGAAGAACAGCGCTCCCCGAAAAGCTTAGCTCATGTAATTCTGGGTCGTATGGAGACGGTGGAGCAAAAGGTGAATGGGCTAAACCATCAAATTCAATCGTGGGGAGCAGGTCTGCAGTCGAGAGAGATGGAATATTTCGAGGAGTTGACGAAATTGCTGAAAACGTTGGTCGACAGCACGGAGAAGGCGAATATATCGCTCGAAGCTCTCCATCAGGCAATTCAGACACCGCGCATACTCTTGGAAATCGAACGAGCATTGCGGAGTCGATAGGAAAAGAACGAAAAAGCTGTATACAAGAAATAATTAAACTCTCCTCGCGAATTCAAGAACGAAATGACGAGAATATATATTCTGGAAGTGAAAGCCAAAGTAGGCGGATAGACATTGAGAAAACGCTGTCTGAACTTACGAATCGCAGAGAAGAAGCGATTAAATGCCTTAATAATTCGATAGAGCGCGAGAGAATCGTGCACAGTTCGTTGAATGAGGGCCACCTAGAGCTAGGCCGACTTCAGGATGAGATTGATACACTGAGGGATAGGAGCGTCCGAAAGTTTCTTTGGTTTCGATGGAATGATCGGAAAGCACTTCAGAGAGTCGAGCAGCTTAAACTGAAACGGCAGTCGATGCAGGAATCGGTACGTGTAACCTCGATGTTTGTCGTTGACGCTATCGCAAGGGTGGCGAAGTCAGAATCGGCTTTAAAAAACGTACAAGCAGAAATTTCCAGAGCGCTCGAACTGCAGTCCAATTTGATCAAAGAATCGGAACGCTACAAGAAATTTAAAGGAGAACTTCTTGCAAATTATCCAGCGCTAAAATTTACTGGCATCAATCATATTGAGAGAGTGGCGATCTCTCTCGCGAGAGAAGATGTCGACATCGACGACGTGACGTCGAAAATTTCGTCCATGATGGCTCCATAACATAGATAACCCATTTTGAGAGCAAAATGGCCGCCGACATGATTATAAAAATTTTAGCCGATTTCGAACGGTAATTTCATCTCGACTGTTGATACACAATATGATACACCGCAAGCTCAATAGCGGCGCCAATTACCACGAGAAATCAACGGGTAAAGGTTTCGGTGTGGGTTTGCATTTTCTCTCACCGCCATTGACCTGCAGATCTTGCAGGGTTTCCGGTGCTTTCCCGATCGCACCGGATCGTGCCGGACATTCAGAGGCATCAGCAGCGGCACATCGCGCAGCCGGTCCCGGAGACCGGGTCGGTGCCGTTTCGCGGGCGAGTCTGGCTCGAATATCTCTCGAGGCCGGTTCGGCGGTACGCTTTGCCGACGGCGGGGCGATGCCGTTTGACGCGCCTACCGTCGTTGATGACCTTCCATTCGGCTGGATCGACACAACGAGAATCCCCGCCGGTCGGGCGGGGATCGGACCGAAAACTCCAACTCCGAGTGCTCCAGTTCTCAGGGATCAGACCAGGGCCACCACTCATCGAACTCGTCATTTTTTCCCCCATTGAAAATCTGAAGCGCCCAACTGGTCTGCAAATATCTTCACCGGTTGAAGGCGTGTCCCTCCCAGTGAGTGATCGTCCAGATGTGTGAGCCACGGTAGTGTTCGGTCGATTGCCCAGGTTACCGGCTCGTCCGTGATCTCGACCGTCGCCCTGAGCAGGCGAACCCCCGGACCGAACGTCGCCGCGAGGTTGGTCGGCTCGACCCGTTCGACGGTCTTCGGGTCGACGATGTCGCGGAAACGGACCATGAGCGGCAGCTTCGCCAACGGCACCTCGGCCTTGCCGCGGAGCTTGCGCAGCCAGGTCAGAGAGGGCGCATCGTCTGGACCATCGACCGTGCCGTTGCCGAAGACGTTGAGCAGAACACTCTCTGGCCGGTACCTCCAATCTCGGTCGGGGCGGAGAAGAAGGAAGGCCATTCCCCGGGCGCCGAGATCGAGGACCACCGCTTCGCCCCGGACGCCGGACAAGACGCTCGGTGCCTCGGGAAAGATCTTCGGCTGAACCGCATAGCTGACCTGGATGACCCCGCTACCGCGCACCGGCCGGCCGTCGACGTCTGCTTCGAGCGTCATCCGGTAGCGGATCTCGACTCGGGGAAAGGCTGCGTTCCAGGCCATCCAGCCGAAGACGAACAGCGCACCGAGGATGAGGGTCGCCTTCACGCTCGGCCCCTTGCCCCGATGCGCTCGTCACCGCGCTGTTTGGTGGGTCCCTCGATAGTCCCGCAACCGTCGACCATCATTGCTCTCCGATGGTGCCGCCGACATCATCCGCCAGCATATCGACGGAAATGTCTCACGCGTTTCCGGATATGTCTTCCCAGAGAAATTCATGGAGTTGTCGTCGTGCTTCGGGATCCCCCAAAATCCTCGGTGTTCGGCGGTGCGCCAAATCGCCACCGGGTAGGCGCGGCCGCAATGATGCGCCTTCTGCGTGCCGGCTCGATGCCACCGACGGCTTCGGTCGACCGATGGGCAACGGCATGGAATCCGGCGTTCTTCGCCTCGACGTCGCCCTGACTGCTCATCATGGACGGCGAGCCGACCGGCGCACCACTGGTGTTCCCTGCGATGCCGCGCTTCGCCGAGGCGAAGCGACTGCTCGGCTGGGCGCCGCGCTCGCGAGAGGATGCGATCATCGCCGCGGCCGCGAGCCTCGTTCGCCTGAATCTGCTGAAGAGCCGACGAGAGCCCGCAAATCGCCGATGAGACTTCCGGAACGATGCTTCCGCGTCCGTGCGACGGCCGAGGGGGCGGACGCCACGACAGCCTTCTGCGAAGAGCCGCAGGGCACGAGCCGTGCCCTGCGCGTGACGATCGCGGAAACCGGCGTGGTCGCGACACGTGTCGGCAGCGTGCTCCTTCTCGCCGGCGAGGTCGGCGGTGTGTTCGCCACGCCGCGGACGTCTGCGATCTCGGCCACCTCGGCGTCGCGGTCGATCGACGGTGATCCGACCGCACTCGGCCCGTCGTCGCACTCGTCGACCACCGGCCGAGCTAACCGCGCAGACCGTAGGGCGCCGGATCGACGATCGGCCGTTCACCGGCGATCATCTCGGCGAGCAGCGTGCCGGAGGCCGGGCCGAGCGTGAAGCCCTGGTGGCCGTGCCCGAAGTCGAACCAGAGGCCCGGGTGTTTCGGGGCGGATCCGATGATCGGCACCATGCCCGCCAGCACCGGTCGTTCGCCGAACCACGGGTCCGGATCGACCGATTGCCCGAGATCGAGCAACTCGCGGACCGCCCGCTCGGCGCGGCGCAGTTGCACCGTCGTCGCACCGGCGTTGCGGCCGGTGAATTCGGCCCCGGTGGTGATCCTGAGCCCGCGTGCCATCGGGGCCAGGACGTAGCCCCATTCTTCGTCGAAGAGCGTGAGCCCGAGGCCGGCGCCACCGGCGAAATGCCGATGGTAACCGCGCATCCGCACCATCGAGAAGGAATAGCCGAACCGCTTCAACAGGTCCGGCGACCACGGCCCGAGCGCCACCACGGCGATCTCGGCACCGATCCGGCCGTCCGCGGTCGCCACCGACCAGCCGCGTCCGTCCGGGGCGAGGGTCGCGGCGTCGCCGGTGGCGACGGTACCGCCGCGTCGCCGGAACAGGTCGGCATAGGCCTTCACCAGCGCGCCGGGGTCGGAGACGGTCAGCGGCCCGGTCCAGTGGATCGCACCGACGAACGGACCGGTCAAAGCCGGCTCCAGATCGCGCGCGGTTGCGGGATCGAGCACCCGATAGGGGATGCCGTGCGCCTCGTGGAGACGGCGCGCGTCGGCCTGCGCCTGAGCGAACTCTTCCTCCCGGCGGTGCAGCACCAGGTAGCCGTCGCGACGGATCATCGCTTCGACCCCGGCCTCGCGGATCAGCACGTCGTGTTCCGGCACCGCGTGGGCGATCAACGCCGCGTAGGCGCGCGAAGCGGCGGCGTGCCGGCTCGCCTCCGAGTTCCACCAGTAGCGGGCCAGCGGTCCGGAATGGCCGGGCAGCGACGTGACGCGGTAGTGCACGTCGTTGGTCAGGCCGAGCGCGACCTTGGCGAGGCTCGGCACGTCGCGCGGCATCGCGTAGGGCTCGACCGCCTCGCTCTGGATGATGCCGGCGTTGCCGTGACTGGTCTCTTCGCCCGGCGCCCGACGATCGACGAGAACCACCGAAAAGCCGCGCCGCTGCAGCGCCAGTGCCGCACCGACGCCGACCATCCCGGCTCCGAGAACAATTGCATGCGGCATCGTCAGATCCTGGGCGAGAGGGAGGGCGTGGCGGTCGGCCACGACGTGAGATCGCGGTCCAGCGGCCAGATCGGCCGGCGCACCTTCTCGAAGGGCAACCGGGCATAGTCGAGCGTGCACAGAGCGCCGCTGTCGCAGACGACGATCTCTTCGGCGATCGGCGCGAAGGCCGCCCGGAAATGCTGCATCGATTTCAGGCCGATCACCGTCGCTTCCGCCGGTTCGATGCCGAAGGTCTGGAACTGCGCGAGATCGCGCATCTGCATCGGCTCGGTGACGACCAGGATGCGCATGCCGCCGACCCGTACCACCGCGGTCGGACCGAAGGTCATGGCGAGGCCGCCGAGCATCGGGCCGTTGCCGACGAGATGGCCGTCGAAGAGACCGAGAACTTCGACGTCGAGCGCCAGCGGGGCGCCGCCGAAGCGCGGGTCGGTCTTGCCGCCGAGCGACACCCGCACCGTCGCGCCGACCCCGGCGTCGTGCAGACGCGCCGCCGTCTCCGGATCGACGATCGGGCCGAAACAGGCGCCGTCGAGGTCGACCGCGAGCAGCGCGGCGAGCAGTTCGGTTCCGTCGCCATAGGCGCCGCCGCCGGGATTGTCGGCGTAGTCGGCGATGATCAGCGGACCGGAACGGCGAACGAACCGGCGCGCGTGATCGGCCGCTTCGGCGGGAGTCAGAAACCGGTTCTCGCGCGCGTCACGCCGCGCCCAGATGTCGGCGGCGAGCGTTTCGGCGAAGGCCCGGTGCGGCGCCGGGTCGCCCTGGTGGGTGACCAGCACCGAGGGGCCCACCTCGGCGATGTCGGCGTTGGCGAAACCGGCGTTGATCGACACGGCGAAGACGTCGTCGAGGGTCTCCCGGACGCGGGCCTCGGCGATGCGCGCCACCATCGCGCCGCGATCGGTGCGACCGCTGTCCGCCTCCTCCAGCATCGGCAGGCTCACCTTCAGCGTCGTCGGCCGGATCTCGCCGCGCATCGCCCGATCGAGGACGGCGCCGGCGTGAGCGGCGGCGACGCGCATGTCGACGTGCGGATAGGTCTTGTAGGAGACCCAGATCTCGGCGAGCTCGATCATCCGGTCGGTGACGTTGGCGTGGAGATCGAGCGTCGCGGCGATCGGGACGCCCTTCGGCAGGACGGCGCGCAATCGCGACAACAGCTCGCCTTCGCCGTCGTCGTGATCTTCGGTGACCATGGCGCCGTGCAGGATCAGCAGGACGCCGTCCGGAGCACTGCGCTCGGCCGCCGCGACGATGTCGCCGACCAGGCGTTCGTAGGCTTCCCGCGTCACCGGTCCGGCCGGTTCGGCATGCGCCGACACCACGTGTTCGACGGTCCATCCCCATTGCCGCGCCGCATCGAGCGCTCCGGCGAGGCCGGTGTTGGCGTCGCGGCGAGCGGCGATCGCCGCCTCGCCGTAGTGGAGACAATCCACCCCGAATTGCCGCAGCCCGGTCTTGCGGATACTGAACGTATTGGATTCGTGCAGGAATTCGGCTGTCAGAACTTTGAACGGCATCTAGCTCTCCGAGATCTCGGCGATGGGCGGGGCGAGATGGCAGGCGACCGCCCGGCGACCGTCGCCGACGAGGGGCGGCCGGACCCGTCGACACTCCGCGACCGCCTCGGGACAGCGCGCCGCGAAGGCGCAGCCGGGAAGGTCGGCAAAGCCGGAGGGGATCTCGCCGGTGACCCGGTCGATCGTCCGCCGCGCCTTCGGGTCCGGCACGAAGGCGGCGTCGATCAGCGCACGGGTATAGGGATGGCGGGCCCTCGCCCGGCTCGGCAGGATCTCCACCACCCGGCCGAGATACATCACCATCACCCGGTCGCAGAGATAGTCGACCAGGGCCAGATCGTGCGAAATGAACAGATAGGTCAGGTTGAGTTCGGCGCGCAGCCGGAGCAGCAACTCGACCACCTGCGCCTGGACCGAGACGTCGAGCGACGCGGTCGGTTCGTCGAAGGCGATCAGCCTCGGTTTCAACGCCAGCGCCCGCGCGATGCCGACGCGCTGCCTCTGTCCGCCCGAGAGATGATGCGGGTGATTGCGCGCCATCGCCGGATCGAGCGAAACCAGCGCCAACAGCCGCTCGATCTCCGCCCGACGCTCGGCGCGGCTCAGATAGACGCGCTGCACCTCGAACGGCTCGCTCAGGGCCTCGGCGATGGTCTGGCGCGGATCGATCGACGCGTAGGGATCCTGAAACACCATCTGCAGGTACCGCCGCAGCGGCCGCAGTTCGTGGCGCGACAGATGCGTGATCGGGTTGCCCTCGAACAGCACCTCGCCGTCGGTGGGCTCGTAGAGGCGCATCACCAGACGGGCGAGGGTCGACTTGCCGCAGCCGCTCTCGCCGACGACGCCGAGGATCTCGCCCTTCGGCAGATCGAAGGTGACGTCGTCGACGGCGCGGAACCGGCGCTTGCCGCCGAACAGACCGCCGCCGGGAGCGTCGAAGGCGTGGCCGAGGCCGCGGACGGAGAGGACGGGGGTCATGGCGCGGCCTCCGGCGCGGGTTCGACCAATCGGCACGCCACCGCGTGATCCGCCCCGATCGCCACGCTGCGCGGCGCGTGCTGCCGGCACGTCGGCATGGCGTCGGCGCAGCGCGGGTGAAAGCGGCAGCCGGTCGGCATCTCGGCGACGGACGGCACGGCGCCGGGGATGCCGACGAGATCGCCGTGCCTCAGCCCCGGCCGGGGAATGCACGCCGTCAGCGCCCGCGTGTAGGGGTGGCGTGGGGCGGCGAACATCGTGTCGACCGGGCCGGATTCGACGATCCGACCGCAGTACATCACCGCGACGCGATCGCAGGCCTGGGCGACGAGACCCATGTCGTGGGTGATCAGCACCAGACCGAGCCGTTGCTCGCGCACCAGTTCGACCAGCAGCTGGACGATCTGCGCCTGCACGATGACGTCGAGCGCGGTGGTCGGTTCGTCGGCGATCAGGAGGTCCGGCGCCCCGGACAACGCCATCGCGATGACGATGCGCTGCTTCATGCCGCCGGAGAGCTGATGCGGATGCAGCTCGCACACCCGCGCCGCGTCCGGGATCCGCATCCGCTCCATCAGTTCGAGCGTCCGCGCCCGGGCGGTGGCGGCGTCGAGGCCGAGATGCAGCCGCGCCCCGCGATCGACCTGCCGGCCGATCCGCACCATCGGGTCGAGCGAGGTCATCGGGTTCTGGGTGATCAGCGCGATGCGACCGCCGCGCAGCCGCCGATAGGCCGGCTCTTCGAGCCCGACCAGTTCGGTGTCCTCGAACCGGATCGAACCGGCGGCCACCCGACCGCCGACCAGCGGCAACAGGCCCATCACGGTCATCGCGGTGATCGACTTGCCGGAGCCGCTCTCGCCGACGAGGCCGAGAATCTCGCCGCGTTCGACGCGGAAGCCGACGTCGTCGAGCGGCCGCTGCGCACCGAAGGTCACCGCCAGGTCGCGGACGCCGAGGAGGGGGCTCAATGCACGCGCTCCCGTTTCTTCACGTCGAGGGCATCGAGAACGCCGTCGCCGAACACGTTGATCGAGACGACCGACACGGCGATCGCCGCTCCCGGCCAGAGAATGACCCAGGGCGCGTCGAACAGCAGTTCCGAGCCGGAACTCATCATGCCGCCCCAGCTCGGCGTCGGCGGCTGCGCACCCATGCCGAAGAAGCCGAGGGTCGCCTCGAGCAGGATGGCGTCGCCGGTGGTCAGCATCGCCACCACGATCACCGGGGCGATGGCGTTGGGCAGCAGCCGGCACAGCAGGATGTGCGCCGGTCCGGCACCGAAGCTGAGGCTCGCCTCGACGAAGGTCTCGCGCTTCAGGGCACGGATCTGGCTGCGGGTCAGGCGGGTGAACTGCGCCAGATAGGCGATGGCGATCGCCAGAACCGTCGAGGTCGAGCCCGGTCCGAGGATCGCCACCAGGAGCAGGGCGAGCAGGATCTCCGGAAAGCACCAGGTGAGATCGATCGCCGCCATGGTCCAGCGATCGAACCGGCCACCGACATAGCCGCAGAGGGCGCCGATCACCATGCCGAGGAGGCAGGAGGTGGAGATCGAGACCAGCGCCACGGTCAGCGAGGTGCGCGCGCCGTAGAGGACCCGCGAGAAGACGTCGCGGCCGAATTCGTCGGTGCCGAACCAGTGCGCCGGCGACGGCGCCCGATACGCCAGAGCGAGCGCCTGCTGGTCGTAGGGCCACGGCGCCACCCACGGGCAGAGCAGCGCCGCGACGGCGAAGCCGACGAGGATCAGCCCGGCGATGGTCGGGCCGATCCTGCGCTTCGACCGAGGCGCGGTCGTCGAACGGAAGAGGCCGGAGAGGGTCATGACCGCTGTTCCTCTCGCTGGCGCGGATCCATCGCCGCCTGCAGGAGATCGCCGATCAGCGTGCCGAGCATCACCGCGACGGCGAGCATCAGGAGACAGCCCTGGATCACCGGGTAGTCGCGCTGGTTGATGGCGCGGATCAGCAGCGAACCGAGACCGGGGCGGGCGAAGACGTATTCGACGGTGACCGAGCCGCCGACGATCAGTCCGATGCGCAGCGACAGCAGCGTCAGCACCGGCACCAGCGCGTGCCGCAGCAGATGCCGGCTCTGAATGGCGAAGCGCGAGACGCCGTTGGCGTGCAGCAGGGTGACGAAATCGGCTCGCGCGGTCTGGACCATGGCGATGCGGGTGACCCGCGCCACCAGTGCCATCCCGGCGAGGCCGACCGTGGCCGCCGGCAGGATCACCGAGGTCCAGTGTCGTGCACCGGACACCGGCACCCAGCCGAGTTCGACGGCGAACAGCAGGATCATCAAAAGACCGAGCCAGAAACTCGGCACCGTCGAACCGATCAGCGCCGCCCCCATCAGCATCCGGTCGAGCGGCCGATCCTGGAAACTGGCGGCGACCACACCGGCGAGGACGCCGACGATCGCCGAGAAGGCGAGCGCCGAGCCGCCGAGCGCCAGGCTGTATCCGATGTTCTCGGCGATCAGATCGGCGACCGGTCGCCGCTGTACGATCGCCGTGCCGAGATCGCCCTGCGCCAGATGGCCCATCCAGGTCAGGTACTGTTCGACGAGGCTGCGATCGAGCCCGTAGGCGCGGGCGATCGCCGCACGCTGCTCGGGGTCAGAGCCCGCCCGCACCAGATTGTCGATCGGGTCGCCCGGCACCAGATGGATCAGCAGGAAGACGATCCCCGTCACCACCAGAAACACGGGCAGCAGCGCGAGTACGCGCCGGATCGCGTATTTCGTCACGGTCTGGTTCCTCGCGGAGGGCGTGCGGGCCTGCGGAAAGGGCGGCGGGAGCGGACTCCCGCCGGCCGGTCGTCACTTGACGGTGATGTCGAGGACCGTCGGCGCGGAGAACTGCGGTCCGCGGATCGTCGCCGGCAGGGTCAGACGATCGGCGTTGTAGGCGATCGTCTGCACCGGCTCGTAGATCGGCGCGAACGGCACCTGCTCCAGCACGTATTCGTGGTAGGCGCGGAAGTTGGCGATCCGCTCGTCGAGCGTGCGCGATCCCTTCAACGCCTTCAGACGCAGCGCCTCGGCCTTGTCGTCCTTCCACATGGAGATGTTGGGGTAACCGATGCGCTCGCCGGAGAAGAACCAGTCGAGAATGTCGGCGTTGTTCCAGCCGTAGGAGCGCACCGCAAGCTGCTGCTTGCCCTTCTTGTATTCGGCGCGGATCGCCGAGGTGTCGAAGACCGAGATCTCGGCCCTGATCCCGACCGACTTGAGCTGCGCCTGGATCACCTCGGTCATCCGCTTGAACTCGGTGTCGCTCTGGGTCCACAGGGTCACCACGAGCGGCTTGCCGTCCTTGACGCGAATGCCGTCGGGGCCCGGCTTCCAGCCGGCGCCGTCGAGCAGTGACGCGGCGGTCTTCGGGTCGTGGACGAGCTCGAGCTTCGGATCGACCTTCGCCTCCGGCAGCGAGGCGAGCAGGAACGTGGTGGCCGCCTTGCCCTTGCCGGCATAGAGATTGTCGACGATCTCTCTGCGATCGATCGACAGCGCCACGGCGCGCCGCACGGCGACGTCGGTGAACGGTTCGACCGTGGTGTTGATCGGCATGTAGAAGATGCCGAACCCCGGCATCGTCTGCATCTTGGCGTTCGCCAGGGTCTGGTAGCGCGGCACCGTCGCCGGCGGCACGTCGACCACCAGATCGACGCCGCCGGTACGCATCTCCAGGAAGGCGGTCGAGGGATCGCCGATCTCGCGCAGGGTCAGCGTGTCGATCGGTGCCGGACCGGCGTTCTTCGACAGCGCGCTCGCCCACTTGTAGGCCGGATTGCGCTTCAGGACCGTCTCGACGCCGGTGGCGAACCGCTCCAGCCGATAAGGGCCGGTGCCGACCGCGACCTTGGTGCCGTACTCCGCGCCGGCCGCGTCGTAGGCCTTCGGCGCCGGGATCCCCATGAATCCGCTCGACAGGTTGTAGAGCAGGTTGGCGTCGGGGTGCTTCATCACGAAGCGCACGGTCAGCGGACCGACCACCTCGACCCGGTCGATCGCCTCGACCAGATAGGCGTTCTCGGTGCCGGCGAACTTCGGCACCCACCAGCGGATCGTCTCGGCGTCGAACGGCTCGCCGTCGTGGAAGGTCACCCCGGGCTTCAGTTCGAACGTCCATTCCATGCCGTCCGGCGTCACCGTCCACGAGGTCGCGAGATGCGGATGGAAGCTCTGGTCTTCCGCCTGCTGCACCAGACAGTCGTAGATGAGCTTGTCGGCGAGGTTGACCAGCGATGCCCTGATCGGGTCGAGAACCGGGGTTCCGTTCTGGTTGGCCGCCAGCACGAACGTCGCATCGGCGGCGTCGGCGGGAGCGTTTGTCGAGACGAGTCCGAGTGCCAACGCGGCCCACACCAGAGGCCGAAACGACGTGTACATGGAACTGCCCTCCAGACGAAAAGGTCGATCACTTCTCTGCGGTCACTTGTCTCCGGCTCCGACCGTGTAGCCGGTGAACCGGCTGTAACAGGCGAACATCTGATCGAGCCGCCGCTCGACGTCGGGGCCGAGTTCGGCGAACACCCCGTTGATCGCCAGCTGGATCAACGAGACGAGCGGCCCGAGCGAATCCCAGAACTGGCCGAGCTGCGTCGGCACCTCGAACACGGCATCGGCGAGCCCGCGCCCCCAGTCGCAATAGGTGTCGGTGATCAACACCACACGGATGCCGCGCGCTCGGGCCTCTTCGACCAGCAGGCGGCTCTGGCGCGAGTAACGCCGGGTGTCGAGCACCACGAGCAGGCTGGTCGCGGCATCGGCGAGCAACACGTCGACGAAGTTGCCGGCGGTCATGTCGACCAGGCGGACCTCGTCGCGCAGATACTGCAACTGATGGGCGAGCAGCGCGGCGGCGCCCCGTTCGGTCTGAAAGCCGGCGCAGAAGACGCGGGCGCAGCCGGCGAGATCCTCGACGAAGCTCCGGAACTCCGGCGTCTGCGCGATCTCGTAGACCCGCACCAGGGCGCCGATCTCCAGATCGAGCCCGCGGCTGAGATGGTCGCCGTCGGCACGCGCACGCTCACGAAACTCCCGCAGCCGGTCGCCGACGAGCCACGGGCTGTCGCCGACATCCGCCTTCAGATTGGCCTTCAGGTCCTTGAAATGGCGATAGCCGATCGACCGGCAGAAGCGGCCGATGGTCAGTTCGCCGACCCCGATCCTGGCGGCGAGCGACGCCGCCGTCTCGAACGGAAGCTCGCTGAGATTGGCCAGCATGTAGGTGGCGATCGATCGCTGCGCCGCGGTGGCGCCGTCCAGGCTGGTCGTCAGGCGCTCGCGAACCGTGCTCATGACCGTCTGTTGGTTTTATAACTGCGTGGGCTTCCTCATTAGAAATATAACATCCGAGGCCCGGTCGTATGTCCATTCGATAGGCATGATGCATTATTGTGCGTCTCGGGTGCCGATGGCCTCACGTCCGCCGGCGGGACGGCGGCGGGAGCGCCGGACCGCCGACGCCGACGCCGACGTTTCCGGACGGCTCGCTGGAGTGGCCGGAACGCGAAACGCCGTCCCGTGAGGACGGCGTCCGGGCGATCGCCGGGCGACACGGCCCGTCCAAAACTCCGGAACCCGTGCCTCCGCACTCGAAATTCGTTCTGTGTTCGAAGGGATCCGCGGGACAGGAACCGCGACGGCGCATCCCGCCGGTCGGCGCGACCGAAGGCCGGAAACTTCCCCTTCCGGTGCTCCGAAGTTCGGGCGCCGGCCGGTCGCGGAGCCCACCGCGCGCCCCGACCGATCAGGACGTCTCGCGGACGACGAGTTCCGGCACGAAGAGGTGCTTGGTCGGCGGCACTTCGCGGCGCTCCAGGCGGTCGAGCAGCAGGCGGCTCGCCAGTTCGCCCTGACGGTGGGGGTCGACCGCCATCGTCGTCAGCGGCGGATGAGAAAACGCCGCATCACCGATGCCGTCGAAGCCGACGACCGCGATGTCACTGCCGACCGACAGGCCGCGACGGCCCAATTCGTTCAGTACGGCGATCGCGACACGATCGTTGTAACAGACCATCGCCGTCGGCCGGTCGTCGATCCGCAGCACCCGGGCGACGCCCGTCTTGGCTCCCTCCGGGGTGATCGGGACGTCGACGATCCAGTCGTCGTGAACCGGCAGGCCGGCGTCCCGCATCGCCGCCAGGTAGCCGTCGAGGCGCGTGCGGCTGGTGATTCCGGCGCTGCGGGGACCGACATAGGCGATCCGGCGGTGGCCGCGCGCGACGAGATGGCCGGTCGCCCCGTACATGCCCGCAGTACCGTCGCTGCCGACGAAATCGTAGTCGAGATCGCCGAGCTCGCGGACCACGAACACCGCCGGCATCCCCCAAGACCGGGCCTGCGCGACGATCTCCGGCGGCGTACCCAGAACCGGACTGAGGATCAGCCCGGCCGCCCCGTGTTCGCGCATCGACGCCAGCACCCGGTCCTGGACGTCGAGCGATTCGGCGGTGTGTCCCATCAGAGCGACGTGGCCGGTTTCCGACAGAACCCGCTCGATCCCGATCAGCAACTCGACGAAGAACGGATTGGTCAGATCGTTGACGACCACGCCGATGAGGTTGTTCTGGACGCTTCGGAGCGCGGCCGCGGCCCGGTTGTAGACGTAGCCGAGCTCTCTCGCGGCATCGAGCACCCGCCGGGCGGTCGCCGGGCGAATCGTGCCGCTGTTCCGCAGGACCAGAGAGACCGTCGACTTGGAGACGCCGGCGAATTCGGCGATGTCGGCGATGGTCGGGTTGCGCTTGCTGTCCATCATCCGACCCGGTTCGCTTTCCCTCGTCGGTCGCCGCCACTCACCGTCGGCGGCGCCGGGCGCCGGTACGCCCACCGTCGCTCGGGTGAGTCGAACCGGCGCCGACCGTGTCGGGGCGACGTCCGGCGTCTGCGGCCGACCGTCGCGCCACGGACACGGCCACGTTTCGGAGGCGAGTCTAGCCTCTGCGGTCGGCCCTGGAAAGGCCGGGCGCCGCCGAGGAAATCGCGACGAGACCCGATTGCCCGACGGCATGAGGTCGCAGCGAAAGGGACTTGCATCGCCCTCGGAAACAGAATACCAAAATTGGAACGTTCCACTAAACACGCACAGCGTCTTTGTGCACGTGAGGGACTCGCGATTCCACTAATCGGCGAGACGGTTTCGCTCGCAACAAAACAACGTGCGCACCGCGGCACGAGACCGCGGGCGTTCGACGGAAACAGGGAGAGTCGATTGGACACGTATTCTGACACGATGCCGGCACATGGCGCCGACGCGAATGTCGTACGTTCGGCGGCCACGTTGTTTCCGGAGTGGGGAAGGGCCGGAGCGGCCCTCACATCGGTCGTCGTCGCGATCGAGCACCTCAACGCGCTGCTGCTGGCGATCGACGTCTCGGTCGTGTTCATCTCGGTGGTCTATCGCTACTTCCTCCATTCGCCGATCAATTGGGTCGAGGAGGTCGCCAGCGCCCTGATGGGGATGTTGGTGTTCCTCGGCTCCGGGACGGTACTGGCGCGAGGCCGTCACTCGGGAATGGACGCCCTCCGTCAGGCGCTGCCGCAGCCGTGGCGAATGCCGCTGACCCGTCTCTCCGACTGGATCGTCGTCCTCGTCGCCGCCGGCATCGTCGTCGCCTCGGTCCGGATGGGGCTGATCTCGGTCGGCGAGACGACGCCGATCGGTCTGCCGCAGTGGATCTTCGTCTATCCGCCGATCGCCGGAGGTTGCTTCCTCCTCGTCGTCGCGCTCGCCAAGGCGCTCGCCGTGCGCGGCGCGGCCACCTGGCTGTCGCTGGCCTTCCTGATCGCGGTCGCCGCCGTCTTCCAGGCCGTGGGCGCATACGCCCCCGACCTCGAGATCTCGCCCGCCGCGATGATCGGGTTCGCGGTGCTGGTACCGCTGCTGATCGGGGTGCCCGTCGCCTTCGCCCTGGCCTTCGGCGCCCTGGTCTACTTCGGCGCCAACCCGATGCTCGACATCTCCACCTATTCGCAGCAGCTGATCTCGGGCAGCGGCCATTTCGTCCTGCTCGCCATCCCGTTCTTCATCCTGGCCGGGCTCGGGATGGAGGCGAACGGCATGTCGATCCGCCTGATCGAACTGCTGCTCCGGATGATGGGACGGATGCGGGGCGGCCTCAACATCATCATCGTCGTCGCCTCCGCCTTCTTCTCCGGCATTTCCGGCTCGAAGAATGCCGACATCGCCGCGGTCGGAGCGGTGATCATGCCGGCGGTGCGCAAGTGCCGTCAGGATCCCGCAGACGCGGCCGGTCTCCTCGCGACCACCGCCATCACCTGCGAGTCGATCCCGCCCTGCATCAACATCATCATCTTCGGCTTCGTCGCCAACGTCTCGATCGGTGCGCTGTTCGTCGCCGGACTGGTGCCGGCGGTGGTGCTCTGTCTGTCGGTGCTGGTGCCGGTGATCTGGTTCGGCAAGCGGGTCGATCCGGACGAGGCGTTCGAGGTGCGCAAGCCGCTGCTGCCGATGATCGGCGGCGCCATGGTCGGCCTCGCCATGATCGTGATGATCGGCCGCGGCGTGATGATCGGCGTCGCCACCTCGACCGAGATCTCGGCCTTCGCCGTGGTCTACGCCCTGGTGGTCGGCTCGATCGCGTTCCGTGAGCTGACCATCGCCTCGACCGTCCGTCTGTTCGTCCATTCGGCCGGCACCACCAGTTCGATCCTGTTCATCGTCGCCGCCGCCTCCGCCCTCGCCTATGCGCTGACCATCGAGCAGATCCCGCAGGATCTCTCCATCGGCCTGATCGAGTTCGGCACGCACTACGGGCCGACCATGTTCATGATCGCCGCCGCGGCGCTGATGATCCTGTTCGGTTCGGTGCTCGAAGGGGCGCCCGCGCTGATCATCTTCGGGCCGCTGCTGACCCCGGTCGCCGCACGACTCGGCATCGATCCCCTGCATTTCGGCATCGTCACGGTGGTGTCGATGGGCGCCGGGCTCTGCGCACCGCCGCTCGGCGTCGCTCTCTACACCGCCTGCGCCGTGACCCAGACCGACATCCGGGACGTCTCCCGGGCGATGATGAAGTACCTCGGCGTCCTCGCGGTCGCCCTGCTGCTGCTGATCCTGGTGCCGGGCTTCTCGGTCTGGCTGCCGCACCACTGGGGCCTCTGACGCGTCGCACCGGCCTTCCGCGATCGGCGTCCACCACGACGACGCGCAACAGAAACCTTCACAAGAGAGGAAACGCATTCATGCAGATTCCCGCCCTCACCCGCCGCCACTTCCTGACCAGCGCCGCCGCCGGCGCCGCGCTGTGCGCCCCGAGCATCGGCCACGCCCAGAGCAAGCAGATCCGCCTCAGGGTCTCGTCGAGCCTGCCGACCGACGAGTACTCGGAGCACTATTTCTGGTTCCAGCGCTTCCAGAGCAACCTGGCCAATGCGATCGGCGACAGGATCCGGCTCGACTATTACCCGAACGGCCAGCTCGGCAAAGAGAACGACACCGTCCAGCAGGTGAAGACCGGGACGATCGACATGATGATCAGCGGCTCGTCCTACTGGGCGACGCTGGTGCCGGAAATGGGCATGCTCGACCTCGGCTATCTGTTCGACAGCTACGACCAGATGAAGAAGCACCTGCACGGCTCGGTCGGCACCGCCCTCGCCAAGCTGGTCGCCGAGCGGTGCAAGGTGGCGATCATCGGCTGGACCTCGACCTTCGGCGCCCGCAGCATCTACACGAAGAAGTCGGTGGCCTCGCTCGACGACATCAAGGGGATGAAGATCCGCGTGTTGCCGGTGCCGGCGTTCATCCAGACCTTCGAATCGATGAACGCGATCCCGACCCCGGTGCCGCTCAACGAGCTCTACACCGCGCTGCAGACCGGGATCGTCGACGGCTTCGAGCAGAACGCCCCGACCGTTCTCGGCATGAAGTTGTTCGAGACCAGCAAGGCCTGCTTCCTCTCCGAACACATGTTCCTGCCGCTCGCCGCCGCCGCCAGCCCGCGCCTGTTGGGGGCGCTGTCGCCGGAGCTCGGATCGGCGGTGGTCGCCGCCGCCCAGGAAGCCGCGGTCCATCAGCTCGCCGAAACCCCGGCCAAGGTCGCCAAGGCGACCGAGGCGCTGAAGAGTGCCGGCGTCGCCTTCACCGCGATGTCGGCCGATGACCGCAAGGCGGCACGCCAGGCGGTCAAAGCGAAGGTCTGGGGTCCGTTCGTCGAGAAATATCCGGCGACCAAGGCGTTGGTCGAAGAGATCGACCGCGACCGCGCCTGACCCGTCGATCGATCGCCGGCGGGCTCGCGCCGGCGATCGATCGCGATTCCGAAAACCGACGCCCCACCGGGCTCGCCGACCGTCCGAACGGCCGGCGGGATTGGTGTCTCGCGCACCGCCGACCTTTCGCGCGACCGGTATTCGCCGACACCGAAACGGGAAATGGACCATGGACACACCGATCTCGAGTCGGACCGCGGACGACCTGACCGACGTCGAGATGCCTCGGGGATTCGCCCGGGGGCGGTTCGAAGCGGCCCACGCGGTCGCCGGCCGGACGATCCCGACCCACCACACCGAGGCCCTGGTCCTCGGCAGCGGCGCGGCGGGTCTGCGTGCCGCGGTCGAGCTGCGGCGCCGCGGCGTCTCCGTGTCGATCGCCAGCCGCGCCCTGTGGGGCGGCACCTCGGCCTGCTCGGGATCCGACAAGCAGACCCTCCACACCGCCTCGACCGGCGGACACGGCGACGACTTTCGGGTCGTCGCCGCATCGCTCGGCCACGGCGGTGCGATGGACGCCGACACCGCCTACGTCGAGGCGGTCGGATCGATCCAGGCGATGGCGGGCCTGCAGTTTCTCGGGCTGCCGCTGCCCCAGGACCGGTTCGGCGCGGTGCTGCGCTACCGGACCGACCACGACGAGGCCGGTCGCGGCACCAGCTGTGGTCCGCGGACCTCGCGTCTGATGGTCAAGGTGTTGGCGGAGGAGGCGGCACGTCTGGCGATCCCGATCTTCGATCGGATCACCGCGCTCAGGATCCTGATTTCCGATGGACGGATCGCCGGTCTGCTGGCGGTCGATCCGGACCGGCGCAGCGACGACGACCCGTCGGGGCTGGTGATCTTCGCCTGCCGGGCGCTGATCCTGGCGGGCGGTGGCCCGGGGGAGCTCTATCGCGACAGCGTCTATCCCCGGAAGTGCTTCGGTGTCCTCGGGCTGGCGCTCGAAGCCGGGCTCGACACGGTCAACCTGACCGAGAGCCAGTTCGGTATCGGCACCCCCCGCGAAGCCTTCCCGTGGAACCTGTCGGGGACCTACGTTCAGAGCATTCCCTACATCCATTCGGTCGATGCCGACGGCCGCGAGCACAACTTCCTCGCCGATTACTATCGGACGACCCGCGAACTCGCCTCCAACGTGTTCCGCAAGGGTTATCAGTGGCCGTTCCACGCCAACCGGATGCTCGACTGGGGATCTAGCCTGGTCGATCTGGCGATCCATCGCGAGACACAGGCCGGACGGCGGGTGCTGATGGACTTCACCCGCAATCCGAAGGCGGTGCCCGGCGACGCCGAGTTCGCGCTCGATCGGCTCGACGACGACGTCGTCCGCTATCTCGCCGATGCCGGTGCGCTGTTGCCGACGCCGATCGAACGGCTGCGCCGGATGAATCCGCTGTCGATCGCCCTCTACGCCCGTTACAAGCACGATCTCGGCCGCGAACCGCTGCGGTTCAACGTCAATCACCAGCACATGAACGGCGGCATCGCCGTCGACGTCTGGGGGCGGACCAGCCTGCCGGGGTGCTACGCGATCGGCGAGGCGGCCGGCACCCACGGCGTCACGCGTCCGGGCGGCGCCGCCCTGATCGCCGGTCAGGTGTTCGCGTCGCGAGCCGCCGCCCACATCCGGGCCCGTCCGAACGAGCCGGCGACGTTGCCGGACGCCGCGATCGCAGAGGAGATCGCATGGGTCGAGACGCGGGTCGGCACCGCCGCGGGTCTCGATCTCGCGGAGGTCTCCGCCGAGATCCAGGCCAGGATGAGCGACGAGGCCGGTTTCCTCTGCCGCCCGGAAGGGGTGGAGACGGCTCTCGCCGCGGCGCGGGTCCTCGGCGCACGGATCGACGCGGTCGGCTTCGCCGCCGGACGGACCGGGCGGTCCGACGTTTCGCTCCCGGTACTGTGGCGACAGACCGCTCTCGCCTCGGAGGCGGTTCTGACCGCCCTCGCCCACTATCTGCGCCAGGGCGGCGGCAGTCGCGGCGCCCGTGCGGTCTGCGCGGCGGACGGTGCCCGGGTGCCCAACGGGCGGACCGGACCGCTCGAGGACTATCGTTTCGTCGACGAGCGACCGGAGGATCGCGGCCGCCAGATCCACGTCCGCCTCGAAGACGGCGAACTGGTCGTCGACACGCGCCCGCTGCGTCCGGCTCCCGACGAGGATCCGGGGGGATTCGAAAAGAACTGGGCGGCCTACCTCTCCGGCGAGATCTTCGACGACGCCGACTGACCGAGACGGCGCCGAAGACCCGCCGCGGGCCGATGCGGTGCGGCCGCACCGGATTCGGGCGCGCGGTGGACCTGTCGGCCCACCACCCGGGTCCCCCCGCTCGTCGTCGCCCGCGCCGCCGCATTCCGGGCGGGCGGCCGTGGTCGAGGAGACCCGACCGCCCGTGCGGAAGACCCCGTCAGGCGCGCTTGCCGAACTCGGCGCTGGCGCGGGTCCAGGCCACCGCCTGCTCGCTCATCGAGACGCCGAGACCCGGCCGGGTCGGGACCAGCATGCGACCGTCCTTGACCTCCAGCCGTTCATTGAACAGCGGCTCCAGCCATTCGAAGTGCTCGACCCAGGGCTCGCGCTGCATGGCGGCGGCGAGGTGCACGTGCAGCTCCATCGAGAAGTGCGGCGCGATCGACACGCCGGCGAACTCGGCGAGCGCCGCCACCTTGAGGAACGGCGTGATGCCGCCGACCCGCGGCCCGTCGGGCATCAGGAAGTCGGCGCCGTTCTGGCGGATGAAGTCCCAGTGCTCGGCGAGCGAGGTCAGCATCTCGCCGGTGGCGATCGGCGTGTCGAGGGCGCTCGCGAGCGCCGCGTGGCCGGAGGCGTCGTAGCAGTCGAGCGGTTCCTCGATCCAGATCAAGTCGAACCGTTCGAAGATCCGGCCCATCCGCATCGCGGTCGGGCGATCCCACTGCTGATTGGCGTCGACCATCAGCGGGAAGGTGGCGCCGAGATGCTCGCGCACCTTCGAGACGCGCTCGATGTCCTTCTGCCAGTCGGGCTGGCCGACCTTCAGCTTGATGCCGCCGATGCCCTTCTCGCGCGAGATGTCGGTGTTGACCAGCAGCTCCTCGAGCGGCGTGTGGAGGAAGCCGCCGGAGGTGTTGTAGCAGCGCACGCTGTCGCGCTGGGCGCCGAGCAGTTTCGCCAGCGACAGGCCGGCGCGCTTCGCCTTCATGTCCCACAGCGCCACGTCGAAGGCGCCGATCGCCTGCACCGCGATGCCGGAGCGGCCGACCGAGGCGCCGGCCCAGGCGAGCTTGTCCCAGGCCTTGGCGATGTCGTTCGGATCCTCGCCGAGGAGCGCCGGAGCGATCTCGCAGGCGTGGGCGTACTGGCCGGGGCCGCCGGCGCGCTTGGAATAGGAGAAGCCGAGGCCGCGATGGCCTTCGGTGGTCTCGATCTCGCAGAACAGGATGGCGATCTCGGTCATCGGCTTCTGCCGGCCGGTCAGCACCTTGGCGTCGCTGATCGGGTTCTTCAGCGGCAGATAGGTCGAGTGGAGCTTGATCCAGGAGATGGTTTCGGTGGTCATGGGAGTGTTCCGATGAAGGTGGGGGATCGGGCGGCGCCACCGCCGCCCGACGGAAGCGGGGATCAGCCGTTCGCCGTCTCGCCGAGCTCGAGCCGCTTCAACGGTCCGACGACGACGAGGTAGGAGAAGGCACCGACGAGCGCGAGCACGCCGACATAGACGAGGGCCAGGTCGAAGGAGCCCATCTCCTTGACGATCCAGCCGATCGCGATCGGGGTGACGATCGAGGCGAGGTTGCCGCACAGATTGAAGATGCCGCCGGAGATGCCCATGATCTCCTTCGGCGAGACGTCGCCGACGATGCACCAGCCGAGATTGCCGATGCCCTTGGCGAAGAAGGCGACGCTCATCACCACGATCACCAGCGTGGTCGAATCCACCCAGTTGGCGGCGATGATCGACGAGGAGAAGAACAGACCGGTGATGATCGGCAGCTTGCGGGCGACGGTCAGCGACCAGCCGCGGCGCAGCAGCCAGTCCGACCAGACGCCGCCGGTGAGCCCGCCGACGAAGCCGGCGATCGCCGGGATCGCCGCGACCAGACCGACCTTGAGGATCGACATGCCCTTGGCCTCGATCAGGTAGGTCGGGAACCAGGTCAGGAAGAACCAGGTGATGGTGGTCAGACAGAACTGGCCGATGTAGACGCCGAACATCATCCGGTTGGAGATCAGCGCCCGGACGTCGGCCCAGCGGACTTCGGCCTTCTTCGCGCCCATGTTCGGCAAGCCGCCGCCGGCCTCGATGTAGGCGAGCTCGGCCTCGTTGACGCCCGGGTGCTGGCGCGGCTCGCGCACCCACTTCAGCCAGAACAGGCCGATCACCACGCCGAGCGCGCCGGTCCAGAAGAAGATGAAGTGCCAGCCGTGGGCGGCGAGGGTCCAGGTCATCAGCGGCGTGAAGGCGGCCAGCGCGAAATACTGCGCCGACTGGAAGATCGACGTGGCGAAGGCGCGCTCGTGGTTCGGGAACCACATCACCGTCAATCGGCTGTTGGCGGGAAACGCCGGCGATTCGGCGATGCCCATCAGGAAGCGCAGACCGAAGAGGGCGAGGAACGACCAGGCGACCAGTCCGACGAAGCCCTGCATGAAGGTGAAGATCGACCACAGGATCAGACCGACGCCGTAGACGACGCGGGCGCCGTACTTGTCGAGCACCCAGCCGCCGGGGATCTGCATCGAGGTGTAGGCCCAGCCGAAGGCGGAGAAGGCGAGGCCCATCGACACGGCGTCGAAGCCGAGCTCCTTGCGCATCGCCGGCGCGGCGATCGAGAGCGTGGCCCGATCGACGTAGTTGAAGGTGGTCACGATGAAGATCAGGAAGAGGATCACGTAGCGCGCGTTGGTTCGACCCATCGCCCGTATCGCCTCGGTCATGGAAGCCTCCCTGGAAGACCGGTCCCGTCGCCGCGTTGCGGCACGACGAGGCCCGTGCCGGTCACGTCGGACGTGCCGGTCTCTCTGGTTTCACGGTGGGGAATCGATGCCGCCCGCGGTCGGCGGAGGTCATCGATCGACGCACGATCTCTCCACGGCCGAGGACTCTCGCCCTCGCCCGGTCCGGCACACGAGGCGCCCGAAATCGTCCGACGGACCGAATGCTAGCGCTTGCATTTCTGGCTGTCGAGCGCCCTTCGTACGGACGCGGCCCGCCCGCCGAACTCGCCGACAGCAAGCGCTTGAATCACTTCACGTCCGGCACTTTGTCTCAGCATTTCGTCGTATGCCGTCCGGGACGGGCAGAGGATCCGACGAGGTGACCCCGGAACGAGGCTCCCGCGGCCGCCGACGCGACTTTCTGCAATGGCTTGCATTCATGACTTCCGGCCCGAACCGCCGCCGATGCTCGGGAGAGCCCGGCGGGCGCGGCCCTTGCGGAGGGCGGGCGAAGACGGCTAGGACGTCGATCGGAGATCGGGATCACCGCATGTCGAAGTCGTCGGAGCCGCCGGCCGGGAAGACAGTCGTACCGCCGTCGCGAGACGAGGTCGGGACCGAAGGTGCGACGCTCGAGGACGTCGCTCGGCTGGTCGGGGTCCATCCGGCGACGGTGTCGCGTGCGATCAACCGGCCGGACATGGTGTCGCCGAAGACCCTCGAGCGGGTCCGCGCCGCGATCGAACAGATCGGCTACGTGCCCAATCTGCTGGCCGGAGGGCTCGCCTCGAACCGCAGTCGGCTGGTCGCGGCGATCGTGCCGAGCATCGGTACGGCGATGTTCGCCGAGGCCGTCGAGGCGCTGACCGAGAGGTTGCGCGAAGCCGGTTACGAGGTGCTGCTCGGCCTGACCGGATTCGTCCGGCCGCGCGAGGACGAACTGGTCTCGGCGGTGCTGGGACGGCGGCCGGATGCGGTGGTGCTGACCGGCATCGACCATTCGGCCAAGGTGCGCCGGCAGTTGCTCACCGCCCGCATCCCGGTGGTCGAATGCTGGGATCTGACGCCGTCGCCGATCGACATCGTCATCGGTTTCTCCCACGAGAAGGCCGGGCGCGCCGCGGCGCTGCACCTCCTCGGCCGCGGCCACGACGATCTCGCGGTGATCGCCGCGTCCGACACCCGCGCGCTCCGCCGCCGCGCCGGCTTCCTCGAGGCGCTCGCCGAACGCGGGCTCACCCCCCGCGCGATCGAGACCACCGACACTCCCGGCAGCCATCGCCTCGGCCGCGAGGCCTTCGCCGCCCTCGCCGAAGCCGGTCGTCTGCCGCGGGCCCTGTTCTGCGCCTCCGACCCGCTGGCTCAGGGCGCGGTGACCGAGGCGCTGGTCCGTGGCCTGCGGGTCCCCGAGGACATCGCGATCATGGGCTTCGGCGACTTCCCGAACAGCTCGACGATCTCGCCGTCGCTGACCTCGATCTTCTTCGATCGCCACCGGATCGGCGACACCGCGGCGGCGTCGATCCTGCGCGAGCTGCAGGGCGATCCGCTGAGCGAGCGGGTGATCGACATCGGCTTCCGCGTGGTCGAGCGCGAGAGCGCCTGAGAGCCCGCCTCGAAGGAGCCGACCGCCGGCCGGCTCCGTTCGGGGTCATGCCGTCGCCAGGGCCCGACGCGGACATTGCGTCAGGCGGCGGGGATCGGTCTCGCCGACGAGAACCGTTTCGCTCACCGCGATGCCGCGCGCCGACGTGTACATGTGGAAGACCATGCCGGGTTCGAGCCGGAAGTCGGCCCCGGGATGGAAGGAGAACGAGAAGTCGCTCGGCCGCGGCGTGCGCCCATAGAGGCCCATCGAATAGCCGGTGACGTTGCCGTAGTCGGGGCGCAGCCCTTCGGCGAGGACCGCGTCGCGCAGCAACGCATCGACCGCGCGTGCCTCGGCGCCGGGCCGCATCGCCGCGATCTGCGCGTCCTGCAGGCGGACCAGAGTGTCGAACACCGCGACCCGCTCGGACGACGGCGGACCGACGAAGATCGGCCGCATCAGCCGGGCGCCGTAGTTCTCGACCCGCGGCGTCAGCTCGACGTGGAGCACGTCGCCCTCCGCCAGCACCCGGTCGAGGCCGCTGCCGTGCAGGAAGTCGATGTCGCCCGAGGAGACCAGGATCGGCCCGGGACCGCCGTCGTCGCCTCCGTACTCGAGCAGGCTCGCCGCGGCGACCGCGGCGACGTCGCGGACCCGCAGACCCGGCGTCGTCGCGCTCTCCAGCCGGAGCATGGTGCGATCGGCGATCGCCGCCGCCCGTTCGAGCACCGCGATCTCCTCGGCGAACTTCGCCGCACGCAAGCGATCCGAGACCCCCGGGATCGGGACCAGGGTCGCGGTCGGAAGGTGCGCGCGCAGCCGCTCGAACGTGTCGACGGTGAAGCCATAGGAGGTCGGATCGTAGGCGATCCGGCCTTCGGCGAGCCCGAGGGCGACGCATTCGCGCGCCACCACCGACTCCGGCTCCTCGTGGTCGTCGAAGGCGACGACCATCGGAAACCACACGCCGGCGCGGCAGGGGGCGGCGTCGATCGAGCGCAGCACGAACACCGGATCGCCGCGCCGGGGGACGATCATCGCCCGCCACAGGGTCTGCGAGACGGTGTAGCCGCTCGCCCAGGCGAGCAGTTCGGCGTGGTCGATCAGCAGCGCGTCGGCATCGGCGGCGTCGAGTTCGGCGCGCAGCCGCGCCATCCGGGGAGCGAAGGGGACGCGCGGTCTCATCCGCAGATCTCCAGAATGGTCAGCATGTAGATGCGGATCATGTCGAGGAAGTCGGGGATGTCGACACGCTCGTCGGGCATCGTGTTGTAGCGTCCGCCGGGACCGCAGACGATGCCCTCGATCCCGCCGATGTGGGAGAGATGGCCGGCGTCGGTGCCGTAGAAGGCCGGCGGGGTGATCGCTCCGGTCGGCTGCGGGGTGCCGCGCACCGCGAGGTGGGCGGCGTTGATCGCCCGCACGATCGGGCTCGTCTCGGCGACCTCGAAGGTCGGCATGGTCGGCGTGCCGGAACGGTGCTCGGAGAAGACCACCGCCTTCAGGCCAGGGAAGCGCGCCTCGAGCGCGTCGAGTTCGCGACGGATGTCGGCGAGCGCCCCCTCCTCGGTCTGGCCGGGAGCGTAGCGGGCGGAGCCCTTGAGCCGGGCGAAGTCGGCGACCTGGGGCGAGCGCCATTCGGCGAGATCGCGACCGAGCGCACCGTGGACGACGCCGACGTGGACCCGGTTGATCGCCTCGTGGATCGGCGAGCGGGCACCGGAGAGCTTCATCGCGGTCAGGCGGGGGACGAGATCGCAGGCGGCGAGGATCGCGTCGACCGCCTCCTCGCGCTTGGAGAGGTGGCGGGTGTCGCCGGTGAGCTCGATGACGAAGCTCAGCGCCGCCGCGTGCATGGTCATCGCGGCGAGATCGGTCGGCTCGGAGTTGACGAAATAATCGGCGCGCAGGCCCTGGTTCATCAGCGTGGCGGTGCCGATGCCGCCCTGCAGCTCGCCGACCACGAAGGTGAGGATCACGTCGCCGCGGAGCTTCACCCCGGCCTCGATCAGCGTCTTCACCGCCCAGAAATAGGCGGCGTCGCCGGCCTTCATGTTGGAACAGCCGATGCCGTAGACGAAGTTCTCGTCGATCTTGCCGCCCCAGGGATCGACGGTCCAGCCTTCGGTCGCCGGGTTGGTGTCGAGGTGGCCGTTGAACAGGAGGCTCTTGCCGCCACCGGTGCCGCGCCAGCGGCCGACCGCGTTGAGCCGCTCGCCGGGCACCGGCGTGGTCTCCGCCTCGAGCCCGATCTCGGCCATCGCCGCCGCCATGAAGCGGGCGAGTTCGCGTTCGCCGTCGGTTTCGCTGTAGCTCTTGTGGCGGACCATCCGCGCGAGGAAGGCGAGCGCACCGTCCGCGTCGAGGCGGGCGAGAAGTTCGGCAGTGTCCATGAGGGCCTCTCGTTTCATCCGACCGGAATCGGCGACGCCGCGATCAGGGCGCGGGTGTAGGGATGGACGTGGTCGCCGCCGAGTTCGTCGACGGCGAGGAGATCGAACAGTTCGCCCCGGCGCATCACCGCGACGCGATGGGCGATCTGGCGGACCAGGTTGAGATCGTGGGTGATGAACAGGTAGGCGGTGCCGGTGTGACGCCTGAGATCGAGCAGCAGTTCGATGATCTGGGCCTGGACCGAGACGTCGAGCGGCGCGGTGATCTCGTCGCAGACCACCAGCGCCGGCCGGGCGGCGAAGGCGCGGGCGATGGCGACGCGCTGCTTCTCGCCACCGGAGAGCTGATGCGGCCAGCGCTCGGCGTAAGCGGCCGGCAACCGCACCCGTTCGAGGAGCTTCGGGATCTCGGCGAGGTCGCCACCGAACAGTTTCAGCGGCCGCGACAGGATCTCACCGACCCGCTGGCGCGGATTGAGCGACGAATCCGGGTGCTGGAAGACGATCTGCACGGCGCGGCGGTAGTCGCGGTCCATCGCGGCGGCGCCGGCGATCGGGCGGCCGTCGAGCCGGATCGCGCCGGTATAGTCGACGAGACCGGTCAGTGCCCGGGCGATCGACGACTTGCCGGAACCCGACTCGCCGACCACGCCGAGGATCTCGCCGCGCCTCACCTCGAAGCCGACGGCCCTGGTCGACGGCTTCGGCGCCGGGCGGAACAGCTTCTTGCGGCCGTAGGTGACCTCGATCCGCTCGACAGAGAGCAGAACCTCGTCGCTCGACCGGTCGCCGACCAGCCGACGCTCGGGGCGCGGCACCGCGTCGACCAGCGCCTTCGTGTCGGGATGCTTCGGGCGGACGAAGATGTCGGCGGCCGACGCCTCCTCGACCAGCCGGCCCTTCTTCAAGACCGCCACCCGATCGGCGACCCGCGAGACCAGCGCCAGGTCGTGGGAGATGTAGAGCGCCGCCACCCCGGTCTCCGCCCGGAGCCGGGCGAACAGTTCCAGAATGCGGGCACCGGTGATGACGTCGAGAGCCGTGGTCGGCTCGTCGAAGATCAGGAACTCCGGCCGGCAGCCGAAGGCCCCGGCGATCACCACCCGCTGCTTCTCGCCGCCGGAGATCTCGTGCGGATAACGCTTCAGGATCGCGGCGGGATCGTTGAGCTCGACACGACCGAGCAGGTCGAGCGCCTCGGCTTCGGCGCCGGCGCGGTCGAGGCCGCGATGGAGGCGCAGCACCTCGGTCAGCTGCGCGCCGATGGTCAACGTCGGGTTGAGCGAGGTCGAGGGGTCCTGGAACACCATGCCGATGCGGCGGCCGCGGATCCGGGTCAGCTCCTTCGGGCGCGCCGCGGTGAGATCGAGATCGCCGAGCCGGAGGGCACCGACGGTCTCCCGCGCGTTCTTCGGCAGGTGGCGCATGATCGCCAGGGCGAGCGAGCTCTTGCCGGACCCCGATTCGCCGACGAGGCCGAGCACCTCGCCGGGCCGGACCTCGAGCGAGATGCCGTCGAGAACCCTGAGCGCGGCGCCGCCGGTCAGATAGTCGAGGGTGTAGTCGCGGACCGAGAGCACCGGGGTCATCGTTCGTGCCTCGGGTTCAGCGCGTCGCGCAGGCCGTCGCCGACGAGGTTGAAGGCGATCGCGGTCAACGCGATGGCGAGCGACGGGGCGATCAGCACCCACGGCGCCTGATGCACGTATTGCCGCGCCTCGGCGACCATCAGCCCCCATTCCGGCGACGGCGGCTGCGCGCCGAGGCCGAGGAAGCTCAGGGTGGCGAACAGCATCACCGCGAAGGCGACGCGGATGGTCGCCTCGATCACCACCGGGGCCATGACGTTGGGCAGCATCTCGCGGAAGACGATCCAGGCGCCGCCCTCGCCGCGAGCCACCGCCGCCTTGACGTATTCCTGATTGCGCACCGCCAGGGCGACCGAGCGGGTGACCCGCGCCATGCCGGGGGCGAAGGCGACGGCGATGGCGATCACCGCGTTGCCGGAGCCGTTGCCGAGAGTGCCGACCAGCAGCAGCGCCAGGAGAAGACCGGGCACCGCCATCACCGCGTCGATGGTGCGCATGATCGCCTCGTCGAGGCGGCCGCCGAGATGGGCCGAGGTGGTGCCGACCACGGCGCCGACGACGGTGCCGAGCAGGGTCGCGGCGAGCGCCATCGGAACGGTCGAGCGGGCGCCGACCAGCAGGCGGGAGAAGACGTCGCGGCCGAGCTGGTCGGCGCCGAGCCAATTCTCGGCGCCGATCGGCCGGAAGCGGCCGAGGAAGTCGATCGCTTCCGGGTCCTTCGGCGCGATCCACGGACCGGCGACGCAGGCGACGGCGAGAAGGAGGATGAGGGTGCAGCCGATGGCGCCCTGCGGCGTACGCAGGAGCCGGCCGACGAGGTCAGTCATAGCGGATCCGCTTGTCGAGGACGGTGTAGGCCATGTCGGCCAGGGTGTTGGTCAGGGCGTAGGTCGCCGCCATGATCAGAGCGCCGGCCTGGATCGACGGCAGATCGCGCGCGGTGATCGCCACCATCAGCTGACGGCCGATGCCGGGGATGGCGAAGATCTCCTCGATCACGATGATCCCGCCGAGCAGATAGCCGACGTCGAGGGCGACGATGGTGACCACCGGCAGCAGCGCGTTCCTGAGGGCGTGGCCGACCAGCACCCTGCCCTCCGGCACGCCCTTCAGACGGGCGGCGCGGATGTAGTCGGAGTGCAGCACGTCGAGGGTCTCCGAGCGCACCATCCGGACCACGTGGGCGACCAGCACCACCGAGGCGGTCAGCGCCGGCAGCGCCAGATGCGAGAGGAAACCGCCGGCGCTCTCGCCGGGCGCCACCCAGCCGGTCGCCGGCAGCCACTGCAGCGTGTCGGCGAAGACGAGGGCGAGCAGGGTGGCGGTGACGAACTCCGGAAAGGCGATGCCGACGAAGGAGACCAGACTGGTCGCGGTGTCGGCGAAGCGGCCCTGGTTCAGCGCCGCCGCCATGCCGAGCGGCACGGCGACGACCAGCATCAGCAGGATGGCGGAGACGGCCAGGATCAGCGACCGTCCGAGGGCGGCGAACATCTCCGGGCCGACCGGTTGGCCGGTGCGCATCGAGGTGCCGAAGTCGCCGACGACCACCCGGCCGATCCAGTGCAGATACTGGAGCCAGTAGGGGTCGTCGAGACCGAGGCGGGTGCGCACCGCGGCGAGCGCCTCCGGCGTGGCGTTCTCGCCGAGCAGGGTCACCGCCGCGTCGGCCGGCAGCACCTGAGTGATGCCGAAGACGAGGATCGAGACCACCAGGATCGTGTAGACGATCGACGCCGATCGCCCGAGGAGCCAGCCGAAGGACATCGCCTCAGCCCCGCTTCGGCGCGCCGTCGCCGAGCCACACCCGGTCGAGCCGGAAGACCGAGGCGCGCGGATGCAGCACGTAGCCCTCGACCCAGGCGCGCTGGGCGGCGAGCAGGTCGAAGAACACCGGGATCACCGCCGGAATGCCCTCGCGCATCATCTTCTGCGCCTCGGCGTAGAGCGGCCGGCGCCTGGCGTCGTCGGTCTCGGCCCGGGCGGCGAAGACGACCTCGTCGAACGCCTTGTTGTTCCAGCGGGTTTCGTTCCAGGCGGCGTTCGAGGTGAACAACAGGGCGAAGATCGCGTCGGCGGTCGCCTGCATGTTGTAGAAGCCGACGTAGAACGAGCCCTTCTTCCACACCTGATCGAGATAGGTGGCGTGCGGCATGGTCTGCACGGTGATGCGGAAGCCGGCCGGCTTGGCCATCTCGCGGATCGCGACGGCGAGCTGGGCGCGGGTGCCGGGGGTGTCGGAAGCGACCAGGGTGACGTCGAGGCCGTTCGGATAGCCGGCTTCGGCGAGGAGCTTCTTGGCCTCGGCGATGTTGGGCTTCAGGAGCGGCGCCGCCGCGTAATAGCGGTAGGCCGGGCTCATCGGCGCGTCGTTGCCGGGGGTGCCGTAACCGCCGGCGACGAAGCCGACCATCGCCTCGCGATCGACGGTCAGGGCCAGCGCCCTGCGGACCCGGATGTCGTCGAACGGCTTCTGATCGCAGGCCATGTTGACGTTGAGGAACTGGCCCGACGGGATCCGCAGCGCCTTGACGCCGGAGGCCTTGGTCAGGCGCAGATACTCGCTGGCGGTGGTGCTCATCATCAGATCGGTGTCGCCGGAGATCAGCGCCGAGGCCTCGGCGGTGTGATCCGGGTAGACCAGCACCTCGACCCGATCGACCGCCGGCCGGGTCGGATCCCAGTAGGTCGGGTTGCGCTCGACCACGATCTTGCGATCGGGCTCGTAGGAGACGAGTTTGAACGGCCCGGTGCCGACCGCGGTGCGGGCGAGGCCGTCGAGATCCGTCTCGAGGATCTTCGCCGGCGCGATGCGGGCGCAGGGGTAGGCGAGCGCCACCGGCAGGTCGGCGTAGGGGCTGGCCAGGGTGAACTTCACGGTGAGGTCGTCGACCGCCGTGACCTCCTTGATCGGGCCGACGTTGGTGCGGGCCGGCGAGGCGACCTTCGGGTCGAGGATCGCCCTGAAGGTGGCGACCACGTCGGCGGCGCCACAGGGCGAGCCGTCGTGGAAGGTCAGACCCTTGCGCAGTTTGAAGATCCATTCGCTCGAGGTGGCGTCGGTGGTCCACGATTCGGCGAGGTCGGGCTCGGGGCTCATGTCCGGCGCGAGCGCGGTGAGGCCCGAATAGAGGAGCTCGGCGACCAGATATTCGGGGTTCACCCGAGTGCGCAGCGGATGGATGACGCTCGCCGCCTGATCGACCGAGATGCGCAGAGTGCCGCCGCGTTTCGGCGTCGGTGCGGCGAGGGAGACAGCCGGAAGGCCGACGAGGCCGAGGGCGGTGCCGGCGAGGAAGAGACGGCGGGTGACGGACGTCATGGGGAGACACTCCTGCGAAGAACCGGCGTGGACCGACGTGGAACGGGGCAACGGGATCGGGGCGACGGGGCCGGCCGGGCGGTTCGGGCCCGGCCGGAGCTCAGCGGGGCGTGGGCGGCCGGTCGGCGACCGGCATCAGGCCACCGGCGAAGTCGGCGGCGAGATAGGCGAGGACGGCGCGGGCGAGCGACACCAGATCGGCGACGGTGGTGTGTTCGTCGGGGGAGTGGATCAGGCTCTCCGGCCGGCCGAGACCGCCGAGCAGCACCTCGTTCGATCCGGTCGCCCGCTGCACCCAGCCGAAGTCCGAACAGCTCGAGGCGCCCCAGCGGGCGAAGTCTTCGGGCGCCCAGCCGAAGCCGAGGCCCAGCGCCGCCTGCCAGCGCGGCCAGTGCGGCCCGCCGGGATCGGCGGTCGGCGCCAAGTGGCCGACCAGCAGCGTCTCGAACCGGGCCGCCGGGTTCTCCGCCGCGGCAGCGGCGATCACCGCCTCGATCTCGGTACGGACCGTCGCGAAGTTCTCTTCCGGCGCATAGCGGCGGGTGACCAGGATCTCGAACAGCGAGGGGATCTGGCCGCCGGCGGTGCCGCCGTGGGCGGCAGTGAGGTCGAGCCGGGCGGTCAGCGGTCCCACCGCGTGGGGCGGCGGCGGCAGGGCGGACACGCGGGTGGCGACCGTCGGCTTCAACGCGACGAGACGGGCGAGGAGCGGCGCCGCGGCTTCGATCGCGTTGACCCCCGGCCCGCTGCGGTTGCCCTCGCCGGCATGGACGGTGTGGCCGTGGACGCGGACCAGGAGATTGAACAGACCGAAGCAGCCGGCCCAGATCCGCGGCGCCGCGGTGCCGTTGAAGTTCAGGACGTGCGCCGGCACTTCGCCGATCTCGGCGAGGTGGCGCACCCCGGGCCACAGCCCGCCCTCCTCGTCGGTACAGAGCAGGAGCTTGGGGTCGTAGGCGAGAGCGACGCCGCAGTCGCGCGCCGCACGGAGCGCCAGCAGGGTGGCGGCGATCGTCCCCTTCATGTCGGCGGCACCGAGTCCGATCAGCCGCTCGCCGTCCCGGGCGAGGCGCAGTGGATCGCGGCGCCAACCGGCGGCGGCCGGAACGGTGTCGACGTGGTAGTAGAGGCCGAGAGTCGGACGGCCGGTCGGGCGCTCGGCGACGAGATTGGTGCGGGCGCCGCGGGCCGGACCGCCCTCGACGCGCCACAGAGCTTCGGGCACGGCGATCCGCCGCGTATCGAAGCCGAGCGGGACCACCATCTCGTCGAGCAGATCGGCGAAGGCGTCGTAGCCGGTTCCCGGCGGAAAGGAGGTGTCGATGGCGACCATCCGCTCGAGATCGGCGACGGCTCCTTCCGCGTCGGCCGCGATCCGGTCCATTGCCGCGGCGAGGGCCGCGGCCGAACCGGCGGGGGACGCGGGACCGGAGGCTCGGCGAGATCGATCGGCGGGGTCCACGACACTGGTCCTTCGTATTTCTCTATTCTATATAGAAAAGCCGGCTCGACGTCCGAATGTCAATTCTCGAGAACGAGGCAGGCGTGACCAGAATTAAGGCAGACACCTCCGCCCCCTTGCCCATCCCTCTGTACGAACACGTGAAGCGGCGTCTGGCCGAAGCCATCCTGCTCGGCGACCTTCCGCCGGGCACGGTGCTGCCGGGGGAGATCGCGCTCGCCGACGAGTACGGCGTCGCGGTCGGAACGATGCGCCGGGCGCTCGCCGACCTGACCGCCGACGGCATGCTGATGCGGCGGCGCAAGACCGGTACGGTGGTGACCGGGCGGACGCCGCAGCACAGCCTGCGCTTCTTCTTCCAGTACTACCGCCTGCATCGCGACGACGGCGGCCTGCTCACCTCGCGGGCCGAGGTGATCGCGATGGCCCGCCGGCCGGCGGACGCCGCGGAAGCCGCCGCCTTCGGCGAGGCGCCGGGCGAACCGCTGATCGGCATCGAACGGCTGCGCTGGGTCGAGGGCCGGCCGGTGATGCGGTCGGTCCTGACCATGGTGGCGCGCCGGTTGCCGGGGTTCCCGGAGGAACCGGCGGCGGTCCCGCAGCGCATCTATCTGCACCTGCTGGAAGCCCACGGCATCCGCATCTCGGCGGTGCGCGAACGCTTCACCGCCGGTCTCGCCGACGCCGACGACCGACGGCTCCTGAAGCTTCCCGAGCCGACCGCGCTGCTGTTCATCGATGAGGAAGCCTTCGATCAGACCGGTCTTCCGACCATCGTCAGCCGCCACCGGACGCTCACCGACGGCCATTGCTACGTCAACGAGATCCGCTGACCCCCTCCGCACGGTTCGGAGCGGTTCTGCCCGCCCGAGGCCGGGAGGACGAGGGGGCGGCCGGGGGACCGTGCCGGAGAGCGGGAGGTGAGGTCGCGCCGGTGGTCGACCGGGAGCGCTTCGAACGGCGGGACTTCGAGCGACGAGGCCATCGCGCCCGGGCGCTCCGCCCGACTCTCGTCACAGCAACGGAGCGCGCGACCCGAGAACCCGGGCAACCTCGCGCCATCGTCATTTTCGCCGTGCGAACATTCACTTAGGTTGCGAAGGCGGCCACACTGCTATATTCGTCCATATACAACGACGAATGCCGCGGAGGCCGTCCCCGTCTCTCCCACCCCCGTCGTGGTGTGTCGGTCTCCTCCGAAGGGGTCGCGGTCGGGCGCCGAGGACGAGACCGCACGATCGCCGGGATGCCGAAAGGCGCGACGGCCCGCCCACCCGTCACGAGACGAGGATACCGACATGACCTTCCGCTTCTCTCCGCCGTTGGCCGCACTGACCGGTCTGGCCTTCGCGTTGGCGGCGGCGCTGCCCACGGCCGCCCTGGCCGAGCGCCTCGTCACCGACCAGCTCGGCAAGGCGGTGCGCCTGCCGGACAGGGTCGAGCGCGCCGTCGTCCTGCAGCACCAGTCGCTCAACATCGCCGTGCAGCTCGATGCCCTGGGTCGGGTCGTCGGCGTGCTGGACGAGTGGAAGAAACAACTCGGCGCCGGTTTCGCGCGTCTGGCGCCCGGCGTCGACGAGCTCGCCACGCCCGGGGGACTGACGTCGGTCAACGTCGAGGAACTGCTGAAGCTCCGACCCGACGTGGTCATCGTCACCAACTATGCGCCCGCCGACATGCGGGCCCGCATCGAGGCGGTCGGACTGCCGGTGGTCGCCGTGTCGCTGCTCGCG
>CALFRR010000017.1 GCA_937919435.1 uncultured Alphaproteobacteria bacterium
CACCGAATCGTTGGTCGAGAAGAAGCTGACCGCCTGCTGATAGACCCGCTCCTTGGCGTTGGTCGTCTGCATCAGACGGGCCATGATCACTTCGGAGGTGTTGTAGCCGATGGTCAGATTGTCGGAGAGATCCTTGGCGATCTGATAGCGCTTCTCCTCGTCCTGGGTGAGGCGGAGGCGCTCGTCGCGCTCGAGCTCGAGCCGGGCCTTCTCGGCGGCCTCGCCGGCGAAGCCGGAAACCTTGGCGCTGGCCGCATCGAGCTCGGCCTTGGCGGCGTTCCAGGCGCTCTCGGCGGTCTTCAGCACTTCGAGGGCGAGCACCTCGGCCTGCTTCAGGGCGCCGCGGAAGTCGCGGTAGGCCTCGAGGATCAGCGCCTCGCGCTCGATCTGGTTCTTGGTCTCCTTGGAGACGTCGACGTAGATCGAGCGGATCTTGTCGAAACGGTCGGCGATGTCGCCGCGGCTGATCTTCATCCAGGCGTTGGTCGCCCGCTCGAAGACGTCGAGTTTGCCGTCGGCGATCTGGTCGACCATCTTCTTGGCGTCGTCGCGGATCGAATCGAAGCCGGCGGTGATCTGCTTGTAGCGCTCGCCGACCTCCATGCCGGCGATCTGGGTGCGCACTACTTCGTTGAACACCTCGGTCTGGCCTAGGGTCCGGGTGATCACCACGATCTTGTCGGGGTCGAGAGCGGAGATCTTCTCCAGGAGGCCGACGATCGGCGCCTCCGCCACCGTCGGCGGTGCCAGACCGAGGTCCCGCAGAGTTCCCATGGCCTTGTCGAGATATTGCATCGGAGTCTTCACGAGGACGTCGGACACGGGTGTTCTCCCTTGGCGATGAGACGCTCCGCCCTTGTCGGGCACAGCGCGTCAGATGGGGATGGTTTCGCGACTTCTCCAGATCCGGTGCGACGAAACTTACACGTTCCGATCGCGATTTCCATGACGTGCCGCGCCGTCCGTCGGGGGGGACGGGACGCGCGCAGCAGGCTAGTGTCGCGGTCCCTCGTGCCGGAGCCCCACCCTTGCCGACTCTCCTCGCCCTTCTCGTCGGATACCTGCTCAGTCAGTTCTACCGCTCGTTCCTCGCGGTGATCGCACCGGAACTGGCGGTCGACGTCGGTCTCGACGGGCGTGGGCTCGGCATGGTGTCGGCCGCCTTCTTCGGCGCCTTCGCGCTCGTCCAACTGCCGATCGGCGCGGCGCTCGACCGTTACGGGGCGCGCCGTACGGTGGCGCTGCCGATGCTTTCGGCGGTCGTCGGGGCGGCGGTGTTCTCCCGCGCCTCGTCTCCGGGGGAAGCGACCGCGGCGATGGCGCTGATCGGGTTCGGCTGCGCGCCGGTGTTCATGGGGGCGATGTGGGTGATCGGGCGGACCACCTCGCCGGCCCGGTTCGCGCTGTGGTCGTCGCTGATCGTCGGCATCGGTTCGCTCGGCAATCTCGCCGCCGCCACACCGCTCGCCGCGGCGGCCGCGGCCTGGGGCTGGCGCACCGCGATGCTCGGCATCGCCGGGGCGACGCTGGTTTCGGCGCTGGCGATCGCGATCCTGGTGCGCGACCCGCCGCACGCCGACGGCGCGGTCGCGACGGGGCCACGGCCGGGGCTCGGCGAACTCCTGCGGATCCGCGCGCTGTGGCCGTTCTTCCCGCTGGCGCTGATCAGCTATCCGACGGTCCTGGCGGCGCGTGGGCTCTGGGTCGGCCCCTATTTCGCCGAGGTGCACGGGCTGAGCCCGATCGCCCGCGGCGACGCCGTGATGGTGATGGTGGTGGCGATGATCGTCGGCGCCTTCGCCTACGGTCCGATCGACCGTTGGCTCGGCACCCGCAAATGGGTGGCGGTCGGCGGGACGGTGGCGACGATCGTCGGATTCGCCGCACTCGCCCTCTTCCCGCGCATGCCGGTCGGGGCGGCGGCGATCGCCTTCGGGGTGATCGGCGGCTTCGGACTGACCTATTCGGTGCTGATGGCGCATGCCCGCGCCTTCCTGCCGACGGCGCTGCTCGGACGCGGCCTGACGCTGCTCAACATGGGCTTCGTCGGCGGGACGGCGATCCTGCTGCCGGCCACCGGCGCGCTGCACGACGCGTTGCGGGCCGGCGGTGCCGACGTGGCGACCGCCCATGCGGCGATCTATGGTGGTCTGGCGGTGGCGCTCACCGCCGCACTCGTCGTCTACCTGTGGGCGGAAGACGCCAAACCGTGAGATCGGGGTCGGCCGGTGAGAAGTGACCGATTGGTCACCCATCGCTTGACAGGTGACCATGGAGTCACGTATTCATGCGCCATGGACGACGTCTTCGCGGCTCTCGCGCATCCCGCCCGACGCCTCCTGCTCGATGCGCTGCGCGAGCGGGACGGGCGGACGCTCGTCGAGCTGGAAGCGATTCTGCCGATGACCCGGTTCGGTGTGATGAAGCATCTGCGCGTGCTCGAGCAGGCGGGGCTCGTCGCTGCGCGCCGGGTCGGGCGGGAGAAGCTCCACTACCTGAACCCGGCGCCGATCCGGCACGTTCTCGATCGCTGGATCTCCGCCTATGCCGCCCCCTTCGTCGCCGCGATGAGCGACCTGAAGACCCTCGCCGAGAAAGGTGCCTTCGCCATGACCGACACCGCACCCGCCCACGTCTTCGAACTGTTCGTCCGCGCCCCGGCCGAACACCTCTGGTCGATCCTCACCGACGACGCCAAGACGCCGCTCTACCAGCACTTCGATCTCGTCTCGAAGACCGACTGGCGGGTCGGCGGAAAGGTCGAGTTCCAAATGGGCGACCGCCGGATCATCACCGGCGAGATCCTCGAACTCGCGGCGCCGCGCCGGCTGGTGATGAGCTTCGCTGCGGAATGGTCGCCGGAGGTCGCGGCGGATGCGCCGTCGAAGGTCACCTGGGAGATCGAACCGGTCGGGGAGGGGGCCTGCCGACTGCGGCTCGTCCACGACGGCTTCGCCGGTGCCACCGCCACCTCGAAGGCCGTCGGCGTCGGTTGGATCGAGACGATCTCGCGGTTGAAGACGCTGGCCGAGACCGGCGTCCCGTTCCGGCTGCCGACCGCCTGATCCGACGTCGTTCGAAACGCTTCGCCGCGGCCTCGCCGCGGCGGCGCCCTTCTCTCGCCGGGATTTCGCGGTCTTCTCCGCAGCATCGGAAGCCGCGCCGGAAGGCGACGGCTCGGAGAGAGTTTCCATGCTGCCCGTCCAGTATGTTCCCCCGGTGACACCTCCTTCGCCCCTCGATCGGCCGCCGCCGCGCCGTCGCACCCGCACGGCGCTGCTGCTCGCCGCGGTCTTCGTCGCCACGCCGCTGGCGGCGCTCGCGGTGCTCGGTCGGGGCGACGCGTCGAACGAAACGAAGCCGCAGAGCGAAGCGAAGCCGGCGGCGGAAGCGACGATCGCACCGGCCGCTCCTGCGCCGGCCGCCGCCGTGCCGACCCCCACCGAAGCGGCGAAGACCCTGGCCGCGCCGGCGGCTCCCGGTCCGTTGCGCGGTCCGACGACGTCCGGCGGTGCCCAGCCCTACATCACCGACCGCGGCGCCACCGCGGCACCGGCCGCCGCCGGCGAGGCCGGTCCCTCCGCCGAGCGCTCCGGGGTCCGGGTGATCGATCTGTCGAAGAAGGCGGCCGACGGCGGCGAGACGGTGCCGGTTCCGGTTCCGGCCGTGACGCCGTCGGCGGCGAAACCGGCGACCGCCACCGCCGATCCCGCTGCGAAGCCGCCGGCGTCGCCGGCCGCCGCGGTGCCGGCCGCAACCGAGACCGCGTCCGCCGGTCCGACCGCGCCCTTCCCCGCCGAACCGGCGGTCACCGCGAAGCCGGCGGAGGCAGCCGCGGCGCCGGTGCCGTTGCCGCGCCCGCGGCCGAACGTCTTCGCCGCCGCGCCGTCCTCGGGATCGTCCGGTCCGTCCGGCGCGTCGAGTGGGGCGTCGAGCGATGACTTCGCCGCCCGGCTGGCGGCGTTGCGGCGCGGCGACGTCCGCCCGCCGTCGTCGATGGACACCGCCCCGGCCGCCGAAGACGAGGAAGTGGTGGTGGTGCCGCGGCGGCGGACCTGGTCGGCCTGGGGCTGGGTGCCCTTCGTCGGTCCGGGGGATCCGCGGCCGCCGCTGCGCGCCTATCCGAGCCAACCCGGCGAATCCGGCCGGCTGGCCCGCGACCAGCGTCTCGACGACAGCTGCCACTGGCACGCCTGGCCGGTCGAGGGCATGGCCTTCCATCGCGAGATCCGCTGCCATTGGCACGAGGATCCGGGCGATCCGTCGATCCGCTACGTGAGGTGAGCCGATGCCGCGCGTCGGCCTGCCGATCGTCGCCGCGGTGGTCTCGGGCCTCGTCGGCCCCGCCGCCGCCCAGTCGCGGGTCGAGGCCGGCGATTTCGACCCCGCCGCGGTGGTCCGCGGCATCGAGATTCCGCCCGAGCGTTGCGCCGATCTCGTCGCGCGCGACACCGCGGTCCGGATCTCGGTCGGTGGGCGGGACCTCTGCCTCAGATACTACGCCGCCGGCCTCGCGGCGGGCGGCGAGCGGACCGTCGCGGTCTGGATGAACGGCGACGTCCTCGGCCCGAAGGGCAACGACGCGGCGAAGCATCAGAGCGGCATCGGTCCCGAAGCGATGGTCGCCCAGGTGGCGGCGCTCTCTGAGCGATACGGCGTGCCGGTGGTCTTCCTCGGTCGGCCCGGCACCTACGGCAGCGAGGGTCGGCATCACGCGATGCGCGGCCGGCCGATCGAGGCGCAGGCGGTCGCCGCCGCGCTCGACGCGCTGAAGGCGAAGTGGCGGATCGAGTCCTTCACTCTGGCCGGCCATTCCGGCGGCGGCACGCTGGTGGCCGAAATGCTGACACGGCGCACCGACATCGGCTGTGCCGTGATCTCCTCCGGCGCGGCGGCCCATCGCGCCTATCTCGAGCGCCGCGGTCTGATCCGTGCGGGCGCGCCGACCGACCGCTTCGATCCGCTCGCCTCGGTCGATCGGATTCCGCGGGATGCGAAACGGCGGATCTTCGTCCTCGGCGATCCCCGCGAGACCAACGTTCCCTTCGCTACTCAGGAATTCTGGGCGAAGACGGTCGCCGCCCGTGGCCATCGGGTGATCCTGGTGCCGCTCGCCAGGGCGACCGACGCGCGGCATCACGGTCTGGTCGACTTCGGCGAGACGGCGATGGGACTGTGCGCCGCGGGGCGGCCGACCGGCGAGATCGTCGAGACGCTGCGGGCGATGCCGGATCAGCCGGAGCGGACCGCCAACTGAGGCGGGGTCGGCGTGCGTTCGCGCACCGTCCAGCGCCCGATGTCCTCCTCGGCGCCGATCAGCGCGAGGCCGTAGGCGATCGACAGCAGCTGGTCGCCGGTCTCGATCCGCGCCGGGCCGAACCGCTCCTCGAACAGCCGGCGGACCGCCGGAACGTAGGAGGTGCCGCCGGTCAGGAAGATCCGGTCGATCTCGCCGTCGCCGATCCCGGCGCGGGTGATCGCCTCGTCGAAGGAGGCGGCGATCCGTTCGAGGTCGCCGGCGATCCAGCTCTCGAAATCACTGCGCCGGACCCGCTCCTCGATGGTGATGCCACCGTGACGGAAACGCAAGCACGCCTCTTCGGCGCGGCTCAGAGTGGTCTTGACCTCGTTGACCGCCCGGTAGAGCGGATGGCCGAGATCCTCCTCGATCGCCTCGATCAGCCGTTCCAGTCCGGAAGGGTCCTCGGACGCCGCCGCCAGCCGCTCGAGTTCGCGCAGGGTCTCCGGGTTCTTCATGATCGCCAGCCGGTTCCAGCGGGCGAAGTCGACGAAGTAGTGGCCGGGAATGTCGAGCCACTTGCCGAAGCTCCGGTAACGGCCGCCCTTGCCGAGGTGCGGGCTGACCACCCGATCGATGATCCGGAAATCGAAGCCGTCGCCGGCGATGCCGACACCGGTCTGGGACAGCGGATGGGCGGTGACGCCGTCGGCGCCGACGGTGAAGCGGACCACCGAGAAGTCCGAGGTGCCGCCGCCGAAGTCGGCGACCAGCACGGTGGCGTCGCGGGTCAGGCCGCGGGCGAACCAGAAGGCGGCGGCGACCGGCTCGTGGACGTAGTGGATCTCGTCGAAGCCGGCGGTGGCGAAGGCCGTGTCGTAGCGGGTCTCGGCGAGTTCCGGATCCGGCGAGGCACCGGCCCAGGTCACGGGACGGCCGACCACCAGCCGCTTCGGCAGCGGCATCACCTCCTCCGCCGCATGGGCGGAGAAGCGCGCCAGGAAGGTCGAGAGCAGATCTTCGAAGCGGTAGGAGCTGCCGTGGATGTTGGTCGTGCGGAACGAGGCGGACGCCGCGAAGCTCTTGAACGACTGGAGGAAGCGCGATCCCTCCGGGCTCTCGACGAAGTGGGCGATCGCCCAGGGGCCGGCTTCGACGAGCGTGTTGCGGCCGCCGCGCCGCCCCTCCTGCCAGAAGTCGAGGGCCGAACGGAACACCGAATGGGTGGTGTCGCCGTCCGGGAAGGTGACCGGGATCACCTCGCCGGGGCGGGTCGGATCGGCGAGTGCGGCGACCGAATTGGTGGTGCCGAAGTCGAGCCCGAGGGCGGGCGGACGGGGAAGGTTCGAAGGCATCGCTCGGCTCTTCTCGAAAGCGCCGACGGTGCCGCCGCACCGGAGCGGGCGGCGCACGGACGTCGGGAACGCGGGTGAAGGTCGGTCGCGCCGGCTCGTGGGTCGGCGTGGGGCGCGGGCTCTGCCCGACGCGAAGGGCGGTCGACATAGCATGGCCGCGCCCGCCTCGCCAGCCCGGTGACGCGGACGAGCCCCCGCCGAAACGAAGAGAGCCCCGGACGGGGCTCTCTGGATCTCGCCGGAGGGGGTGCCCTCAGCTTTCGACCTTCAGCACCTGGATGAAGGCGTCCTGCGGGATCTCGACCTTGCCGAACTGCCGCATCCGCTTCTTGCCCTCCTTCTGCTTGTCGAGGAGCTTGCGCTTGCGGGTGGCGTCGCCGCCGTAGCACTTGGCGGTGACGTCCTTCCTCAGCGCGCGGATCGTCTCGCGGGCGATGATCTTGGCGCCGATCGCCGCCTGCACCGGGATCTGGAACATGTGCGGCGGGATCACGTCCTTGAGCTTCTCGCAGATCGCCCGGCCGCGGCTCTCCGCCCGGGTCCGATGGACCAGCATGGACAGCGCATCGACCGCCTCGCCGTTGACCAGGATCTGCATCTTGACCAGATCGGCCTGGCGATAGTCGGAGAGGTGATAGTCGAAGGAGGCGTAGCCCTTCGACACCGACTTCAGCCGGTCGTAGAAGTCGAACACCACCTCGTTGAGCGGCAGATCGTAGACCACCAGGGCGCGCGAGCCCATGTAGGAGAGGTCGGCCTGGATGCCGCGCTTGTCCTGACAGAGCTTCAGCACCGAGCCGAGATACTCGTCCGGGGTCATGATGGTGGCGCGGATCCAGGGTTCCTCGATCTCCTCGATCTTGGTCACCTCGGGCATGTCGACCGGGTTGTGCAGTTCGATGTGCGTCCCGTCGGTCAGCGCCATCTTGTAGACGACCGACGGCGAGGTGGCGATCAGGTCGAGGTTGAACTCGCGCTCCAGCCGCTCCTGGATGATCTCCATGTGCAGCAGGCCGAGGAAGCCGCAGCGGAAGCCGAAGCCGAGGGCCGCGGAGGTCTCCATCTCGTAGCTGAACGAGGCATCGTTCAGGCGGAGCTTGCCGACCGCGGTGCGGAGATCCTCGAAGTCCGCCGCGTCGACCGGGAACAGGCCGCAGAACACCACCGGCTGGGCCGGGCGGAAGCCGGGCAGCGCCTCGGCGCAGGGCTTGCGCTCGTCGGTGATGGTGTCGCCGACCCGGGTGTCCGCCACTTCCTTGATCGAGGCGTTGATGAAGCCGATCTCGCCGGGGCCGAGCTCGGCGGTCTCCACCATCTTCGGGGTGAAGACGCCCATCCGCTCGATCTCGTAGGTGGCGCCGGCCTCCATCATCCGGATCTTCTGACCCTTCTTCATCACCCCGTCGACGATCCGCACCAGCACGACGACGCCGAGGTACATGTCGTACCAGCTGTCGACCAGCATCGCCTTCAACGGCTTCTCGACGTCGCCCTTGGGCGGCGGCAGGCGGGTGACGATCGCTTCGAGCACGTCGGCGATGCCGAGGCCGGTCTTGGCCGAGATCGGCACGGCCTGCGAGGCGTCGATGCCGATCACCTCCTCGATCTGCTCCTTGACCCGATCGACGTCGGCGGCGGGCAGGTCGACCTTGTTGAGGATCGGGACGATCTCGTGATGGTTGTCGATCGCCTGATAGACGTTGGCGAGCGTCTGCGCCTCGACGCCCTGGGAGGCGTCGACCACCAGCAGCGAGCCCTCGCAGGCGGCGAGCGAGCGGGAGACCTCGTAGGCGAAGTCGACGTGGCCGGGGGTGTCCATCAGATTGAGGACATAGTCGGAACCGTCGTTCGCCCGGTAGTTCAGACGGACGGTCTGCGCCTTGATGGTGATGCCGCGCTCGCGCTCGATCTCCATGCTGTCGAGCACCTGATCGACCATCTCGCGCGATTCGAGCCCTCCCGTCAGTTGAATCAGACGGTCGGCGAGCGTCGACTTGCCGTGGTCGATGTGGGCGATGATCGAGAAATTGCGGATGTGGTCGAGCGGCGTGGTCATCGAGTACCTTGCGTCGGGTCGGAACGGCGTCTGGATAACATCCGCCGTGCCGTCCGGCAAAGAGATCTCACGCCTTTCGCCGACGATCCCGCGTCAATCGCCCTTGCGACGGACCCGGACCAGCACTTCGACCGCGACGATCTCCATGCCGGTCGGTGCGGTCGGCAGTCGGCCGACCTCCACCGCTTCCGCCGGCAGGTCGATCATCCGGCCTTCGTGCTCGTCGAAGAAGTGGTGATGCGGACTGACGTTGGTGTCGTAGAAGGTGCGGTTGCCGGACACCGCCAGCTCGCGCAGCAGCCCGGCGGCGGTGAACTGGTTCAGCGTGTTGTAGACGGTGGCCAGCGACACGCCGGCCCCGGCGGCGAGCGCCTCCTCGTAGACCGTTTCGGCGGCGACGTGGCGATCGCCCTTGGCCCACAGGATCCGGGCGAGCGCGATGCGCTGGCGGGTCGGCCTCAGGCCGGCGTCCCGCAGCATTCCTTCGGCGGCGAGCTCGGCACGCGAGAAACGCCCGTCCCGCGAGCCCGACGGCCTCTCCGTCTCGAATTCCACCTTCGCGCGCATTCCGGCCGGCTCCTCGTCGTGTTCCATCAACAATACTAGGAGGCATTCGCAAGTTCGACAAGCGCGAGTCCGTCGGAAGCGGTCACGGAAACACTTCTCCGCCGTTCCGTGATGTCGCAGGTGGGTCCGCGGACGGCGTGTCGTGGGTGTGCGGCGGCCGAGAGGAGGAGGGAATCGCGGTCACGCGGCGATACTCCCGGAATGCGGGGTCGGCTCCCTGTGGATTCGGTCGAGCCCCGCTTCGGCCGCATGTCTCGAGCGGCCGGCCGTTGCGCCAGACGCCGTCGTCGGCGATGGGTGCCCCCCCTTCGGCGGTGGGGCCGGGGGCCGAGGCGCGGTGGGTCGGGATCGTCGATCGGTCACCGGAGCCACCCGTTCCGAGGGGGACTGCCGCCGGCCTCGAGCGACCGGAGACGTTTCGGTCTCTGCCGTTCGTTCTTCGGCAATGCATCGGAGGACGGACGAGTTGGTTTACCGGCGCAGGGTTTCGGCGACCGTGTCGACACGGATCTTTCGGCTCGTCGGCGCCTATGTTAGGAAGGCGCCGATTTCGAGGGAAACCTCCTCTTGCCCATGCGCGAGCCGCAGACCGGCGAGCGATCCCCGACCGGGGCGGGCCGAACCGAAGGGAATGTGACGAGGCGATGGTCGAACGTCGGTCCAGCTACGAATACGAAGACCTCCTGGCCTGCGGCCGTGGCGAGATGTTCGGTGCCGGCAATGCGCAACTGCCGCTGCCGCCGATGCTGATGTTCGACCGGATCACCGAGATCTCCGAGACCGGTGGGCCGGACGACAAGGGCTTCGTCCGCGCCGAGCTCGACATCCGGCCGGACCTCTGGTTCTTCCCGTGCCATTTCCAGGGCGATCCCGTGATGCCGGGCTGTCTCGGCCTCGACGCGCTGTGGCAGCTGGTCGGCTTCTTCCTCGGCTGGAGCGGTTCGGCGGGACGCGGCCGGGCGCTGGCGGTCGGCGAGGTGAAGTTCACCGGCCAGGTGCTGCCGAGCGTGAAGAAGGTGACCTACGGCGTCGACTTCAAGCGTGTGGTCCGTTCGAAGCTGGTGCTCGGCATCGCCGACGGATGGCTGAAGGCCGACGGCGAGACGATCTACGTCGCCAAGGATCTCAAGGTCGGTCTGTTCCGGACCTGACCGCGGGTTCCCCGGGCGGTGCCCCGACGCGCGACCACGACCTTCGTGGTACGGGTCGCGCCATGTTAGGATGCGACCGTCCGACGCGACGGGTCGACGGCGCCGCCGATGGGCGGCGTTGAACAGGAAAGCGGCAGGCCGTGGGTCGCCGCAACGGAAGGGTCACCCAAATGAGGCGGGTCGTCGTCACCGGAATGGGCATCGTCTCCTCGATCGGGAACGATGCACAGGCGGTTCTCACCAGTCTGCGCGAGGCGAAGTCCGGCATCTCCCGGGCCGCCGACTATGCCGAACTCGGCTTCCGCTGCCAGGTGCACGGCATGCCGCAGATCGACGTCGCCAGTCTGGTCGATCGTCGTGCGATGCGCTTCCACGGCAACGGCACGGCGTGGAACCACGTCGCGATGGATCAGGCGATCGCCGACGCCGGCCTCGACAAGGCGGACGTCTCCAACGAGCGCACCGGCATCGTGATGGGCTCGGGTGGTCCGTCGACCCGGACGATCATCGAAGGCGCGGCGATCACCCGCGACAAGGGCCCGAAGCGGATCGGTCCGTTCGCGGTGCCGAAGGCGATGAGCTCGACCGCCTCGGCGACGCTCGCCGTCTGGTTCGAGATCAAGGGCGTCAACTATTCGATCTCGTCGGCCTGCGCGACCTCCAACCACTGCGTCGGCAACGCCTACGAGCTGATCCAGTGGGGCAAGCAGGACATCATCTTCGCCGGCGGCTGCGAGGATCTCGACTGGTCGATGTCGAACCTGTTCGATGCGATGGGCGCGATGTCGTCGAAGTACAACGACACGCCGACCACCGCCTCGCGCGCCTACGACAAGAACCGTGACGGCTTCGTCATCGCCGGCGGCGCCGGCGTGCTGGTGCTCGAGGAACTCGAGCACGCCAAGGCCCGCGGCGCCAAGATCTATGGCGAAGTGGTCGGCTACGGCGCCACCTCCGACGGCTACGACATGGTCGCCCCGTCGGGCGAAGGCGCGGTGCGCTGCATGCGTCAGGCGCTCGCCGGCGTCGGCGAGACCATCGACTACATCAACCCGCACGCCACCTCGACCCCGATCGGCGACATCAAGGAGATCGAGGCGATCCGCGAAGTGTTCGGCTCGGCGATCCCGCCGATCTCGGCGACCAAGTCGCTGACCGGCCATTCGCTCGGCGCCACCGGCGTGCAGGAATCGATCTATTCGCTCCTGATGATGAACAACGACTTCATCTGCGAGAGCGCCAACATCGAAGAGATCGATCCGCTGTTCGCCGATCTGCCGATCGCCCGCAAGCGGATCGACGGCGTGAAGCTCGGTACCGTGCTGTCGAACTCGTTCGGTTTCGGCGGTACCAACGCGACGCTGGTGTTCTCGCGCGCCCGGCTCTGAGCCACCGCTCGCCGAAGCCCCGCGCGGTCACGGAAACGACGACGGCTTTCTCCCCGAGGGTTTTCCTTCCCGGAGAAAGCCGTCATCTTTTTGCAAGAATGCCGAGACATCGGTGATCGTTCACATCCGACGTCGGCCGGCCGGTCGACGCCACGCACCAAATCCCAAGGAGTTTTCATGACCGGGTTCATGGCGGGCAAGCGAGGCCTCGTGATGGGGGTCGCGAACGACCATTCGATCGCATGGGGCATCGCCAAGGCGCTCGCCGACCAGGGCGCCGAACTGGCCTTCACCTATCAGGGCGAAGCCTTCGGCAAACGCGTCAAGCCGCTCGCCGACAGTGTCGGATCGACCCTGCTGCTGCCCTGCGACGTCGAGGACATCGCCACGGTCGATGCCGTCTTCGAACGCCTCGCCGCGGAATGGGGCTCGATCGACTTCCTGGTCCACGCCATCGGCTTCTCCGACAAGAACGAACTGAAGGGCCGTTACGCCGACACCACCCGCGAGAACTTCTCCCGCACCATGGTGATCTCCTGCTTCTCGTTCACCGAGATCGCCAAGCGGGCCGCGGCGATGATGCCGAACGGCGGTTCGATCGTCACGCTGACCTACGGCGGCTCGACCAAGGTGATGCCGAACTACAACGTGATGGGCGTCGCCAAGGCGGCCCTGGAGAGCTCGGTGCGCTATCTGGCGATGGACTTCGGTCTCGACGGCATCCGGGTCAACGCGATCTCGGCCGGACCGGTCCGGACGCTGGCCGGGGCCGGCGTCGCCGACGCGCGGCTGATGTACAACTTCCAGAAGCGCAATTCGCCGCTCGGCCGCACCGTGACGATCGAAGAGATCGGCGGCACCGCCCTCTATCTGCTCTCGGACTTGTCGACCGGGGTCACCGGCGAGGTCCATTTCGTCGATTCCGGCTATTCGATCGTGTCGATGCCGCGGCTCGAGGAACTCAAGGCCCAGGAGCGTCGGGAGAGCGAGGACGCCCGCCGTTCCGTCGATTCGGCGACCCCCGCCGAGTGAGGCGCGGCCCCTTCGTCGCCGCATCGCGCCGGTCTCGGATGCGGTGCAGCGACGAATCATATGTCAGCATTGTTGACCTTTGTCGGATGTGGGCCTAGCGTGGCGACCCTTTCAAAAGATGGGGTCTGAACCCATGTCCGCCCTCGATTGGTCCGCCGTCTTCGCCACCCGCTCGCAACGGATGCGTGCCTCCGAGATCCGGGAGCTCCTGAAGCTCCTCGATCAGCCCGACATCATTTCCTTCGCCGGCGGCATTCCGGACCCTTCGATGTTCCCGGTAGCGGAGATCCGCAGGGCCCAGGACGAGATTCTCGCCGACCCGGCGACCGCGGCGCAGGCCCTGCAGTATTCGATCTCGGAAGGCTATCCGCGGCTGCGCCAATGGGTGGTCGGCCACATGGCGGCCGCCGGGGTGCCCTGTGACATCGACAACGTGCTGATCACCTGCGGCTCGCAGCAGGGACTCGACTTCATCGCCAAGCTCCTGCTGACCCCCGGCGACACCGCGCTGGTCGAGGCGCCGACCTATCTCGGGGCGCTCCAGGCGTTCAACGCCTACGAGCCGCGTTGGGATCGGCTGATCCTCGACGGTGGCAACCGGACGCCCGCCGCCTATGCCGAGGCCGCCGCCGCGGCGACGCCGGGCGGACGGGTGAAGTTCGCCTATGTCGTCCCGGACTTCGCCAACCCGACCGGCGCCACCATGAGCGTCGAGGAGCGGCGGAGGCTGCTGACGCTCGCCGCCGAACTCGGCATTCCGGTGGTCGAGGACGCGGCCTATCGTCAGCTCGTCTACGACGGCGAGCCGTTGCCCTCGATCATGGCGCTCGACTGCGCGGCCAACGGCGGCGACGTCGAGAAGACCCGGACGATCTACTGCGGCACCTTCTCCAAGACGATCGTGCCGGCGATGCGGGTCGGCTGGATCGTCGCGGCGAAGCCGATGATCGAGAAGCTGGTGCTGACCAAACAGGCCGGCGACCTGCACTCCTCGACGTTGTCGCAGATGGTGATGGCGCGGGTCGCCGAAACCACCTTCGAGTCGAACGTCGCCAAGGCGCGCGCCCTCTACGCCCGCCGACGCGATGCGCTGCTGGCGGCGCTCGAACGGTCGATGCCGAAGGGCGTGACCTGGACGAAGCCGAAGGGCGGCCTGTTCGCCTGGGCGACGCTGCCGCAGGGGATCGACGGGGCCGACCTTCTGGCCCGCGCGATCGCCGAGGAGCGGGTCGCCTTCGTCCCCGGCGCCGCCTTCTTCGCCGAGGATCGTCAGGCCAACACCATCCGCCTGAACTTCTCGCTGCCGACCGAGGAGCAGATCGCCGAAGGCATCGCTCGCCTCGGCCGACTGATCGGCCGTCTGACCGCGTGACCCCTCGCGCCGCCGGCCTTCGCGGCCGGCGGCGGATCGGGGTTGCGCCGTCCGCCCTTGCCGGATCGGGCTCGCCGCCCGAGATTGCGCGGGCCCGCATTTCCCGACCCGGCTCTCGCCCGAGGAGTATCGTCCGTGCCGTTACGCGACATCGGTCTCGCCGTCCTCGTGGTCGCGATCTGGGGCGTCAACTTCGTCGCCATCAAGCTCGGCGTCGCCGAGATGTCGCCGCTCGCCTTCACCGGCCTGCGCTACGTCTTCGCCGCCTTTCCGGTGATCTTCTTCGTGCGCCCGCCGAAGGCGCCGATCCTGATCGTCGCGGCCTACGGCATCGCGATCGGCGTGGTCTCCTTCGGCCTGCTGTTCGTGGCGGTGCGGCTCGGCATGCCCGGGGGCCTGTCGTCGGTGGTGATGCAGCTCCAGGCCTTCTTCACCATGGGCTTCGCCGCACTGTTCCTCGGCGAACGGCCGCGCCCGAGCCAGATCGCCGGGGCGGTGGTCGCCGGTCTCGGCATCGCGGTGATCGGTTCGGGCCGGGTCGGCGGAACCGAACTCTGGCCGCTTCTGATGGTGGTCGCGGCGGCCGCCGCCTGGGGCGTCGCCAATCTCCTGACCAAGGCCGCCGGGCGGGTCGACATGCTCGCTTTCGTCGTCTGGTCGAGCCTCGCCGTGCCGCTGCCGCTGTTCGCGCTGTCCTATCTGTTCGAGGACCACGACGCGGTGATCGCGGCCCTGCTGCATCCGACCGCGGCCGGGATCGGTTCGCTCGCCTTCGTCTCCTATTTCGCCACGGTGATCGGCTTCGGGCTGTGGTCGGCACTGCTCGGCCGCCACCCGGCGGCGACCGTCGCGCCGTTCTCGCTGATGGTGCCGGTGTTCGGCATGTCGAGCACCTGGGCGCTGCTCGGCGAACCGATCGGCCCGCTCGAGGCGGCCGGGTCGGCGCTGGTCTTCGCCGGACTGGTGCTCAACGTCTTCGGCCCGCGCCTGGCGGCGCTGCGTCCCGCCCGAACCTGAGATCAGACCCGGGTCCGCGCCCGGATCGCCTGAGCCAGGGTTCCGTCGTCGAGGTAGTCGAGTTCGCCGCCGACCGGCACGCCGTGGGCGAGCCGCGTCACGGTGATCGCGACACCGTCGTCGGCGAGGGCGGCGATCCGGTCGCCGACGTAGTGGGCGGTGGTCTGGCCCTCGACCGTGGCGTCGACCGCCAGGATCACCTCGCGCACCGTGCCGTCCCGGCAGCGCTCGACCAGTCGGTCGATGGTGAGATCCTCCGGCCCGACCCCGTCGAGCGGCGACAGCACGCCGCCGAGCACGTGGTAGCGCGCGTCGATCGCGCCGGCCCGCTCCAGCGCCCAGAGATCGGAGACGTCCTCGACCACCACCACCACCGAGCCGTCGCGGCTCTCGTCGCGACAGATGGTGCAGGGGCTCAGCGTATCGACGTTGCCGCAGACCGGACAGACCCCGACCCGCTCGTGGGCGATCGCCAGGGCCTCGGCCAAGGGTCCGAGCAGGCTCTCCTTCTTCTTGACCAGATGGAGGGCGGCGCGGCGCGCCGAACGGGGACCGAGCCCCGGCAACTTGCCGAGCAGCTGGATCAGCCGTTCGATCTCCGGTCCGGCGACGTGTCTGGCCATGGGGGCATCCGGCTGACGATTCGGGAACCGTGAGCCTAGAGCATGTTCGCCGCCGGCAGAACCGGTGGGGTCGACCGGGCGCGCGCCCGGGACCGTCCGGCCACCGCCCCGGCGCGCCGAAGTGCCGCAGTTTCGGACCCCTAGGGTTCGCTCGTTGGGTTGAGCTGAAATTCCGAAGATCGTTAAAATTGTGGGATTTTCACTCGAGAACCGGTGAGACTCCCCCGCTAGAGTGACCTTCAATCGATTAGATCGAAATCGCTGAAACACCTCGGAAAGGAAGAAAGTCATGGTTCTCGCGATCGGCTCACTCTGGGTCGTCAAGACCCACCGACACGACGGATTGACCCGCACCTCCGATTCAGCATTCCGCCGTGCGATCGCACATGCACCGGGTGAGGTGCGTACGGCGACCGAACACCGGGTCCTCGGACGTCCGCGCGACTGACGAGACCTTCGCCGGATGCCGCCGCCGAGGTCCATCGGGGGGCGGCGTCCATTCCTGAGGACGACGGGAGCCCACCCGTCGGCCGTCCACCACGGGTCGTATGGGAGACCGAAGAAACATGGAAATCGCCAATCGACCGGTCGCGGGTCCGGCTTTCGCCGCCGAGACGCGTGAACCGGTCGGACGTCCCGCTCGGGAACCGAGCCGTGATGAGACCACCGTTGCCGCCCCCCCGGAACCCCGGTCCGCCCCGACCGCAAAAGGCATCGGTGAACTGATCGATCGGACGGTGTGACGACGGGAAGAGAGCGAGGCCGGTCGGTGCCCCCTGCCCGACCGGCCTCGACGTTTTCCGGCGGATGTTCCGCTCAGAACGGCAGCTTCATTCCCGGCGGCAGGCCGAGCCCGCCGGTGACCTCGGCCATCTTCTCGGCGATCGCGCTCTCGGCCTTGCCGTGGGCATCGCGATGGGCGGCGACGATCAGGTCCTCGACGATCTCCGCCTCGCTCGGCGCGAGCAGCGACGGATCGATCTTCACCCGCTTCAGCTCGCCCTTGCCGGTGATCGTCACCTCGACGAGGCCCGCGCCGGAGACGCCGGTCACTTCGATCAGCGCCAGATCGTTCTGGAGATCGGCCATCCGGGCCTGCATCTCCTTGGCCTTCGACATCATCTTCAGGAAGTCCATCGGGCTCCCGCCTCCCTCGTCAGTCTCTGTCGTCCGGGACCCAACCCGGATCCTCGTCTTCCTCGACCGGTGCCGCCGCCGGATCGACCGGCGGATCGCCGTCGTCGTCGGGCTCGTCGGCGCCCTCGCGGGCGAGCACCCGGACGTCGACGATGCGGGCACCGGGGAAACGGTTCATCACCGCGACCACCAACGGGTCGGCACTGGCGTCGGCGACCAGCCGGTCGCGCGCGGCCTCCCGCTCCTCGGCGATGGTGGTGCCGCCGGGATCGCGCGACACCGCCACCACCCAGCGCTCGCCGGTCCATTCGGTGAGCTTGCGGGCGAGTTCCTGCGGCAGTTCGTGCGGCGCGTCGTCGGTCAGCGACACGTCGATCCGGCCGGTCTCGAAGCGGACCGGGCGGAGCTGGCGCTCGATCGCGATCTTGATCCGGATGTCGCGCCGCTCGGCGGCCATCGCGGCGACGTCGGCGAGCGAGGCGATCCGCGAGGTCGACCGCGGCTTCGGCGGGGCGGCCGGAGTCGGGGTGGGATTGGAGGCGACCAGCCGCGGCGGCGGCGGGGCGACCGGACGTTCCGGATCGATCGCCGGACGCGCCTCGTCGTCGGAGAGCGGCATCGCGCTCGCCCGCACGTCGGTCTCCGGAGTGAAGGCCGGACCGTTCGCCGCCCGGCCGAAGGCCTGGACGCCGCCCGATCCGCCGACGGACCCGCCGAGTGCCGCCGAAGCGCCGCCACTCGAAGGGCCGCGCTGGGCGGCGGCTCCGGTCGGAGCGGGGAGGGTGCCCTCACGGATCGCCCGGATCAGCTCGTCGGGGGTCGGCAGGTCGCTCGCATGGGTCAGGCGGACGATCAGCATCTCGGCGGCGGCCAGCGTCCGCGGCGCCGAGCGCACCTCCTCCCAGCCCTTCAGCAGCATCTGCCAGGCGCGCGACAGGACCCGGATCGACAGGCTCTCGGCGAAGGCGCGGCCGCGCACCCGCTCGTCCTCGGAGATCCCGGCGTCGTCGGCCGCCTCCGGCACCAGCTTCAGCCGGGTGACGAAATGGACGAACTCGGCGAGGTCGGCGACCACCACCGCGGGGTCGGCGCCGACGTCGTATTGCGCCCGGATCTCGGAGAGCGCCGCCGCCGCGTCGCCCTTCATCACGTGCTCGAACAGATCGATCACCCGGGCGCGGTCGGCGAGGCCGAGCATCTCGCGCACCATCGCCACGTGGATCGCGCCTTCGCCGTGGGCGATCGCCTGATCGAGCAGCGACAGCGCATCGCGCACCGAGCCTTCCGCGGCACGGGCGACCAGCCGCAGCGCCTCGTCGTCGATGTCGACGGTCTCGGCGTCGGAGATCTTCCTCAGGTGGCGGACCAGCACGTCGGTGTCGATCCGCCGGAGGTCGAAGCGCTGGCAGCGCGACAGCACGGTGACCGGCACCTTGCGGATCTCGGTCGTGGCGAAGATGAACTTGACGTGCTCCGGCGGCTCCTCGAGCGTCTTCAAGAGACCGTTGAAGGCCGCCGTCGACAGCATGTGCACTTCGTCGATGATGTAGACCTTGGTGCGGGCCGAGACCGGCTTGTAGCGCGAGGCGTCGGTGATCTCGCGGATGTCGTTGATCGAGGTGTGCGACGCCGCGTCCATCTCGATGACGTCGACGTGGCGGCCCTCCATGATCGCCTTGCAGTGGATGCCGAGCTCCGGCATTTCGATGGTCGGCCGGTCGATCTTGCCGGGGATCTCGTAGTTGAGGGCCCGCGCCAGGATCCGGGCGGTGGTGGTCTTGCCGACCCCGCGCACCCCGGTCAGCATGTAGCCCTGCGCGATCCGCCCCGACTGGAAGGCGTTCGACAGGGTACGGACCATCGGCTCCTGGCCGATCAGATCGTCGAAGGTCTGCGGGCGATACTTGCGGGCGAGGACCCGGTAGGCTCCGGTGGCGGTCCCGGCGGAGGGGTCGGGCGGGAGAAGACCGTCCATGCGTCGCCTCTCTGGTGGCCGACGTCGGCGACGCCGGACCGGTGGCTCGGCCGAACCCGCCCGGTGGACCGGCGATCCGATCCCCGTGCCCGCAACTGGCCACGCCTGAAACCGAAGAAGGAGGCCGACGCGCGACCCGCGTCCGACTCGTCTGGGCTGCTTCCTTCCGGACCTGACCCGGTCGGCGAGTGACAACGTCCACCGCCGACCTCCCGGGGATCTCATATCATGGATCGGGGGGAAGAGTGCAAGGGGTCTCTGGGCGGGAAGGCGCCGCCCTGCACAGTCCTTCGGGTCTCCTCCTCACCCGGCCTTCGGCATCGCCGTCGCCCGCGCGGCCGGCGCGGGCCGGGAGATCCCGCCGAAGACGATCAGATTGCCGATCATCGTCAGAGCCAGCCCGGCGACGGTCCTCAGGTCCCAATGGTAGCCTTCGAAGCCGGCCGAGACGACCAGCGCGACCACCGGGAACATCACCGTCGCATAGGCCGCCCGCCCCGACCCGATCCGCGCCACCAGCATCAGATAGGTGGTGAAGCCGACGATCGAGCCGAACACCGAGAGATAGGCGAGAGCGCCGAGATAGGTGAGGTCGGGCGGGGCGACGATCGGCGTGCCGGTCGCCAGGAGCACGGCGAGGAGGAACAGGCTCGACCAGGTCATGCCCCAGGCGTTGGCGGTGGCCGGCGGGATGCCGGCGGCCGAGTTGCGCCGCGACACCATGTTGCCGAGCGAGAACGACAGGGTGCCGAGGGCGGCGAGGGCCAGCCCGAGCGGCGCATCCGGCCCGAGGATGCCGTCGCGGATCGCCGGGGCGAACAGCACGGCGAGGCCGACGAAGCCGAAGGCGGCGGCGAGGAGGGTGCGCCGGGCGATCGGCTCGCCGAAGAACAGCCGGGCGGCGACCGCGTTGTAGAGGGTGGCGAGCGAGAACACGACCGACACCAGCCCGCTCGGGACGAAGCGGGTGGCGTTGTAGAAGCAGACGAAGTTCAGCCCGAACAGGAACAGCCCCTGCAGGGCGATGAACAGATGATCGCGCGGCCGGGTCGGGGTGAGCCGGCGGACGAGGAGCAGTCCGGGCAGGAACAGCACGGCGGCGAGCGCGAAGCGGTAGAAGATCGAGGTCAGCACCGGCACCGGCCCGAGCTGCAGCGCGATGGCGAACCAGGTGGTGCCCCAGATCAGCACCGTCGAGGCGAAGAGAGCGAGATTCATCGATGTCTCCCGAACGATCGGGAGAATATGCCCGGAAACGGAGGTCGCGGATTGCACGATCTTGCGGTCGATCGCGTGCGCGCCGCGCGGGGTGGTTGCCGGAGCGTGTCGGCGGCGTCACACTGCGACGGGTCCCGCAAGACAGCCACGAGCCGCGATGTCCGCCTCCTCCATCCCCGTCTTCGATCAGCTCGCCCGGACGCACGCCCGGCTCGAAGCCCGGCTCGAGGCGGGGCGGGGACGCGGCGCGGCGATCTGGACCCACGACGTCGATCGGGTGAGCTACGAGGACACCGCGCTCCACACCGTCAGCCTCTATCTCGACCACGGCGAGGAGAGCCGCAGGCTCGATCGCGGCGCGATCCGCGGACACGCCGGCGCGCTCTGCCTGATGCCCCAGGGCTCGCGGTCCGACTGGGCGATCGGCGGGCGGTTCCGCTTCGTCCATCTCTATCTCGACGACGCCCGGCTCCGGCACTTCGCCGCCGAGACGCTCGGCCGCGATCCGGCCCGCGTCGCCCTGCCGGATCTCACCTATTACGAGGAACCGGGGCTCGCCGCGGCGATGCGCGGGTTGGCGCGGGTCTGTGCGGCGGGCGACGCCTTCGCCGCCGAGGCGGTGATCGCCGAGATCTGCCACCGGCTGCTCACGACTCCGATCCACGGCGGCCTCGCCGACCGGCCGGTCCGGGGCGGGCTCTCGCCGGCGGTGTCGCGGCGGGTGATCGCGATGATGGCGGAGCGGCTCGACCGGCCGCCGAGCCTCGACGAACTGGCGGCGGAGGCCGGCCTCAGCCCGTTCCATTTCCAGCGGATGTTCCGGGCGAGCCACGGCCTGCCCCCGCACGCCCATCTGGAGGCGATGCGGATCGACGAGGCGAAACGGCTGATGCGGGCCGGCGACGGCCTCGCCGAAGTGGCGAGCGCCTGCGGCTGGTGCCATCAGAGCGCCTTCACCCGGTCGTTCCGCGCCGCCACCGGTCTGACCCCGGGGGCCTGGCGGCGGGCCGCCGGCCTCGCCGTGGCAGAGGTCAGTCGAACAGCTCGGGATGCCTGACCCGGAGCGACTGCGCCGCACAGAGGGTCTTCATGTCGAGCCCGCCGCCGGCATCGACCAGACGGGCGAGCTCGGCGAGCGGCATCACCACCACCTCGATCGATTCGCCCTCGTGGTCGAGCCCGCCGCCGGCGGCGACCCGGGCCTTCGCCAGATCGACCGCGGCGAGGTAGATCCACACCTTCTCGCCGAACACGCCGGGCGAGGAGCGGGCCGGGCCGAGGCTCTCCAGCGCGCCGAGTTCGAGCCCGGCCTCCTCCATCGCCTCGCGCCGGACGGTGGCTTCCGGATCCTCGCCGGCCTTGTCGAGCAGACCGGCGATGATCTCGAGGCTCATCGGATCGTCGCCCTGCAGGGCCTGCGGCAGCCGCAACTGGCGCACCAGCACCGCCACCCGCCGCACCGGATCGTAGGCGAGCACCGCGGCGGCATTGCCGTGGAACTCGACCTCGTAGGAGGCGCGATGCAGGCGGCCGGAGACGGTGCGATGATCGAAGACCACTCGTTCCAGGGTGGTGAAGCCCTTCCACAGGATCTCGCGGGAGACGATTTCGAAGGGCATCGGCTGCTTTTCGTCGGTCATTCGTCGATCTCGCTTCCCGGCGCCAGCGCCACTTCGAGCCCGTCGAGCTCGGCGGCGGTCAGGATCTGACACGACAGCCGCGAGTTCTCCTTCACCGCCCAGATCTGGTCGAGCTGATCCATCTCTTCGTCGGTCGCCGGCGCCAGCCGGGGCATCCATTCGGGATCGACGTAGACGTGGCAGGTGCCGCAGGCGCAGGCGCCGCCGCATTCCGCCCTGATCGGCAGACCCCAGTCGCGGATCACCTCCATCAGCCGCCAGCCGTCGACCGCCTTCAGGGCGTGACGTTCGCCCTTCTGGTCGGTGACGAAGACGGTGATCACGCCGTCGTCGTAGGGATCGCAGGGATCGCCGCCGACCGTCGGATCCATCGTCCGTTCGTCGTCCATCGAGTTCGTCCCCCGTCGGGTGGTCGCATCCGCCGCCGATCGTCGATCGATCGGGCGGCCCGGCTCCGCTTCGGTTCCGTGGTTGATAGCGCACAGCGGGCGCCGGCAGAAGCCTTTCCCCCGCACCGCATCAGAGACGGTCGCGTAGCGCGTACCAGGTCATGGCGAGCACCAGGGTCGGCCAGCGCAGGTGCGGGCCGCCGGGGAACTTGCGGGCCGGCAGCGAGGCCATCACCTCGAAACGGGCGGGATCGCCGGCGATCGCCTCGGCCAGCAGCCGGCCGGCGAGGGTGGCGATGGCGATGCCGTGGCCGGAATAACCGGTGGCGGTCAGGAGGCCGGGCCGCATCCGGCGGACGAAGGGCAGGCGGTTCATGGTGACCGCGACCCGGCCGCCCCAGGCGTGTTCGACCCCGACTTCGGCGAGGTCGGGGTAGATCCGCCGCAGATGGCCCATGACGAAACCGCCGACGTCGACCGGCGGATGCCGCCCGTAACGCTCGCCGCCGCCGAAGATCAGCCGTCCGTCGGCATCGAGCTTCCAGTAGTGGACGACGAAGCGGCTGTCGGCGACCGCCTCGCGGCCGGGGATCAGCCGGTCGGCGCGCGCGCCCAACGGTTCGGTGGCCAGGAGGAAGGTCTGGATCGGCAGGACGTGGGCGTCGATCTCCGGATCGAGCCCGTCGAGATGGCCGTCGGCGGCGACCACCACGTGGTCGGCGAGGAGCGCGCCGGAGGCGGTCACCACCCGATGCCGGCCGCCGGGCTCGTCGCGGATCGCCTCGGCGCGGGTGGTCTCGTGGATCACCGCACCGGCCCGTTCGGCCGCCCGGGCGAGGCCGAGGGCGTAGCGCAGCGGATGGAGATGGCCGGCCCGGCCGTCGCGCCAGCCGCCGAAGTAGACGTCGGTGCCGATCGCCCGGGCGATCTCTCCGGCATCGAGGAAGGTCTGGTCGCGGTCTCCGTAGCGGGCGCGGAAGTCGTCGAGCTCGCGGCGGGCCGGTTCGACCAGCCGGCGTTTGTGGAGGGCGTGGATCAGACCGTCGCGCCAGTCGCAGTCGATCGCGTGGGCGGCGACGATCTCGCGGACCGCGGCGACGCCTTCGTCGGCGAGATCGAGGAGTTCGCGGGCCCGTGCCTCGCCGAACCAGTGTTCGAGGGTCGGCTGGTCGATCCGCTGGCCGCCGTGCACCTGACCGCCGTTGCGTCCCGACGCGCCCCAGCCGATCCGGTGGGCCTCGATCACCCGGACCGAGCGCCCGGCCTTCGCGAGATGCAGGGCGGTCGACAGGCCGGTGTAGCCGGCGCCGATCACCACCGTGTCGACGGTCGCATCACCGTCGATGGGCGGGCGCGCCGGCATCTCGCCGGCGGTCGCCGCCCAGACGGAGGTGACATGGGATCGGCCGGTGGGCATGGCGGCTCACACGTTGAGCAGCAGGTGTTCGCGCTCCCACGGGCTGATCACCCGCATGAAGGTTTCGAACTCCGACTGTTTGATCGCCCGGTAGGTCGAGCGGAAGGCCCGGCCGAAGGGCTCGTTCAGCGGATCGCAGTCCTCGAACAGGGCGACCGCCTCCAGGAGATCGCGCGGCAGGCCGAACTCGAGTTCGTGCGCCGAGCCCTCGACGGGATCGTTGGGGTTGATCCCCTCGACCATGCCGAGCCAGCCGCAGGCGAGCGAGGCGGCGATGGCGAGATAGGGATTGGCGTCGGAGGAGGGTACCCGATTCTCGACCCGCCGGTTGGCCGGCGAGGAGTTCGGCACCCTGAGCCCGACGGTGCGGTTGTCCCAGCCCCAGTGGACGTTGACCGGGGCGGCGGACTTGCGCATCAGCCGGCGATAGGAATTGACGTAGGGGGCGAGCATGCACATGACGTGCGGCAGGTAGCGCTGCTGGCCGCCGATGAAGTGGAAGAATTCCCTGGTCGGCCCACCCTCGGGGTTGGAGAACAGGTTCTCGCCGGTCTCCACGGACAGTACCGACTGGTGGATGTGCATCGCCGAGCCGGGCTCGTCGGCCATCGGCTTGGCCATGAAGGTGGCGTACATGCCGTGGCGCACCGCCGCTTCGCGGATCGTGCGCTTGAACAGGAACACCTGATCGGCGAGTTCGAGCGGCGCGCCGTGACGCAGATTGATCTCCATCTGCGCGACGCCCTCCTCGTGGATCAGGGTGTCGATCTCCAGCCCCTGAGCCTCGGAGAAGTCGTAGATGTCGTCGAACAGGTCGTCGAACTCGTTGACCGCGGCGATCGAATAGGACTGGCGGCCGCTCTCCGGCCGGCCGGAGCGCCCGATCGGCGGCTTCAACGGATAGTCCGGATCCTGGTTGCGCTCGACCAGATAGAACTCGAGTTCCGGGGCGACGATCGGCGTCCAACCGCGGTGAGTGAACAGATCGACGATCCGCTTCAGGAGCTGGCGCGGGGCGATGTCGACCGGGCGTCCGTCCTGATGGTAGGCGTCGTGGATCACCTGGGCGGTCGGGTCGGAGGCCCAGGGCACCACCGTCAGGGTCGAATAGTCGGGCACCAGACGGATGTCGCCGTCGGCCTTGTCGCCGGCGAAGCCGTGGCCCTCGTCGGGATAGTCGCCGGTGATCGTCTGGGTGAACAGCGATCCGGGGATCGACATGACCGGGGAATCGACGAATTTCGACACCGGCATCATCTTGCCGCGGGCGACGCCCGACTGGTCGGGGATGACGCATTCGATGTCTTCGAGCCCGCGTTCGGTCAGCCATGCGGCGGCGGCGGCGGCATCGGCGACGCCTCGGGCGGAGGACGTCGCCACCGGTCTCTTCTTCTTCACCATCGGATCCTCTCGACGGAGACCGGTCGCAGGGCGGCGATCGGCTCGCTCGTTGGAATCCTATCTCTGAGCCCGGGACAAGGCCATGGTGTGACGGCGGGGCGGCGCGGCGTCCCGGGCGCGGCTGGGTCGCGCGGTGCGCCGGGCGGAGGGCGAGCGAATCGGTCCAGTCTCTCGAACGAGACGGCAGGAGGAACGAATGGCGGCGACGGGCGAGGGACGGCGGGACTGGCGGGCGATGGCGCCGGGCGAACTGCCGGCGGTGGTGGCGCTCGCCGACCGGATCCACGTCGGTCACCCCGAGCGCCCGGAGATCTTCGCCGAGCGGCTGCGGCTGTTCCCGGAAGGCGCGTTGGTGTTCGGGTGTGGCCGCGAGGTCGCCGGCTACGCGCTCGGCCATCCCTGGATCTTCGGCCGGCCGCCGCTGCTCGACACGCTGCTCGGCGAACTGCCGGAGAGGGCGGAGGTCTTCCACCTCCACGACGTGGCGGTCGGCGAGACCGCCCGCGGCGAGGGTGCGGCGGAGCGGGTCCTCGCCCGGTTCGCGGCGGTCGCGGTGGAGGCCGGGGCGACCCGGTTGTCGCTGGTCGCGGTCGACGGGGCGGAGGCGCTGTGGCGGCGGTTCGGGTTCGAAGACGCGGCGCCGGCCGATCCGGCCGGGCTCCGGGCGAGCTACGGCGCCGACGCGCGCTTCATGCTCCGCGATCTCGGCGGCCGAGCCGGCTGATCGATCCGTCGGGTCAGGGTCGCGGCACGGCGCGGCCGGGCGAGCCGGCGGCCGGCGGCGCGGCTTCGGGGGCGAGCGGTGCGGCACCGGCCGCGCGTTGGCCGATCTCGGGTGCCCGGATCGTGCCGCCGACCCGAATCGGGATGGTGACCGCGTCGCCGCCGCTGCGGGCGGGATCCGTCCGCGGGATCGGGAAGACGGCATTGCCGATCAGATCGAGGGCGCCGGTGAGGAAATCGCCGCTGCCGCTCAGCGCGAAGCGTGGGCCGCGGCCGTCGATGTCGAGCCGATCGACGGTGGCGCGACGGCCGGCGAAGCGGAGTTCAGCCTCGAGCCGGTCCCAGGTCGCGGTCGCGACCGGCGCCGCGGTCTTGACGACGATCGGCGAGAAGCGGTTGGCGTCGCCGAACGGCGACGGCCCCTTCACCTTGACGCCCTTCGCGTCGACCCTGGCTCTGCCGGCGAGCGAGGCGAGACAGTCGGCGAGGCGGGGACAGCGGAGTTCGGCCTCGAGCCCGATCGAGGCCCGGCCGGCCTCGACGCCGTCGACCCGCATCGGGACGAGCGCCGTCTCGATCGGCACCTCGGCGGCGCTCGCCCGAACCGTGGCGTCGAGCCCCCGGTCGCCGACCTCGCCGCGCAGGATCGCGGTCGCCGAGGTCGACCACAGATCGGCGTTGCCGATCTCCAGGAGGATCTTCTTCTCGGTCGCCGCCAAACTCGCCGCGACCCGGCCGAGGGTGAGCGCATCGGCGACGATCCGGGTGGCGGAGAGGCGCAGATCGAGATCGAGCGGCGGCAGGATCCGGCCGACCGGCAGGACGGCGACACCGGGTCCGAGGAAGCGCGGGCCGGGGGCGCGATGGTCGATCACGTCGAAGGCGAGGGTGCCGGCGAGGCGGGGGCGGGGACCGTCGAGGCGCAGCGACAGGGCGCCCTCGCCACGATCTCCGGCGAGATCGAGCCGGGCGTCGGCGAGGGTCAGGTCGCCGCCCTTGATCTCCAGACGCCCCGAGAGGTCGACCGCACCGTCGAACAGCGACGGATCGACCGGCGAGCCGAGCCAGGCGAGGAGGTTCGGCGGCGCTTCGACGGTGGCCTTCAGCTTGCCGACGGTGACGCCGCGGGTGTCGGTCGCTCCGGCGAAGTCGAGATCGAGCCCGGCCGCGGTCAGCTTCAGCGACGCGGCTCCGGTCGGTCGGTCGTTCGGTGCGGCGACCGGCAGACGCAGCGCGAGGGAGAGCGGCCGCTCGCGCCAGTGCAGGGCGGCATCGACGGTGACGCCGGAGGCGACACCGTCGCGGCCGAACGTCGCCTCGTCGACGACGACCGTCTCGGTCGCACCGGTCGGGCGGGTGAGGAGCAGGCGACCGTCGTCGACCTCCAGACGCCCGATCGGTGCCGCCGCCAGACGTTCGGCGACGAGCGCCGGCAGACGGTCGAGCGGCGGGGCGGCGAGCCGCAGGGTCGGACGGGTGAGGGCGATCGCGGCGATGTCCGAGCGACCGCGCAGGAGATCGCCGAAGGCGATCCGGGCGACCACGGTCTTCGCCTCGGCGAGCGGTTCGGTCTCGCCGGGGGCGGTGAGCACGACGTCGGCGAAGGTGACGTTGGGCAGCGGCAGCAGGCGCACTTCGGCGCGGCCGGACAGCGCGACGGGTCGACCGATCCAGGCCGCGGCCCGCCGTTCGACCGCGGCGCGGACGGTGTCCGGCGACACGGCGGAGCGGATCGCCAGAGCGGCGCCGGCGAGGGCCACGGCGGCGATCAGGGCGATGGCCGGACGCAGCATGCGCGTCGATCCTCCGCGGAGGCGGTTCACGTTCATCGACGGTGGTTAGCCTTCGCCGCCGCGCGATGCAACGGCCGAATGCGTGCGACTGCGGGTTTCCCCCGATCGACTCGATCGACGCGACGTCATGCCGCCCGGGAAGGGCGGCATCCGGATCGCCTCAGCTCGCCAACACCCGGGTGACCGGGAACGCGACGGTGGCGAGAGTGCCCTGGCCGACCGTCGAATCGATCCGGAACACCGCCCGGTTGGCTTCGACCAGCGCCTTGGTCAGCGGCAGGCCGAGGCCGGTGCCGCCGGCCCGGGTCCGGGTGGTGTGGAGCTGGCGGAACGGCTCCATCGCCGTCTCCAGCTCCTTGTCGGTCATGCCGTAGCCGGTGTCGCGGACCCGCATCACCACTTCGCCGTTGTCCTCGAGCGAGGTCGAGACGATCACCTGTCCGCCGGCCGGGGTGAACTTCACGGCGTTCGACAGGAGGTTCAGCACCACCTGCCGGACCGAGCGGGGATCGGCGACCACCGCCGGCACGCCGGCCGGCAGCGAGGTGCGGATGATGATCCGGTTGCGGTTGGCCTGCGGCTGCATCATCGCGACGCATTCGGAGACCACGTCGGCGAGCCCCACCGCCTCGAAGCGCAGGTCCATCTTGCCCGCCTCGACCTTGGAGAGATCGAGCAGGTCGTTGACCAGGCTCATGATGTGGGTGCCCGACACGTGGATGTCGCGCAGGTAGTCCTTGTAGCGCTCGGAGCCGACCGGGCCGAAGCGCTCGTCCATCATCACCTCGGAGAAGCCGATGATGGCGTTCAGCGGGGTGCGGATCTCGTGGCTGATCTTGGCCAGGAAGTCGGACTTGTGGAGGCTCGCCTCCTCGGCCCGGCGGCGGGCGGCGGTGAGGTCCTCCTCCGCCTTCTTCCACTGGGTGATGTCGCGCAGCACCGCACACCAGCGGCGGGTGCCGGCGACCGAGATCCGGCCGATGGTCAGGAACAGCGGGATCAGCCCGTCCGGCTGGACCGCGCCGATCACCTCGCGGCCGTCGTTGAGCACGCTCGCCACGCCGTTGCGGGCGAGGCCGTCGAGATAGTCGACGACCGAGCGGCGGCTCTCCGGGGCGAGCCGGTCGACCAGCGGGCGGCCGATCATCTCGGACCGTTCGGTGCCGAACAGCGCTTCCGCACCGTGGTTCGCCGAGAGCACGAGGCCGTCGGCGTCGAGCACCAGGACACCGTCGGTGGCGGTGTCGACCACCGCCTCGAGCTCGGTGACGCGGGACTGAAGGACGAGCGGATCGAGCCCGGCGGGATGATGGACGGCGACCGGGGCGGCGGCCGTCGGCGTGGCGACCGGCGCGATCGTCTCGGGCGTGCGGAACTCCGTCAGGGTCATCATCAGCGCCGAACCGTCGCCCCACGGCACCGTGGCGATCATCGCATCGACCGGAACGACGATGCCGTCGCGATCGATCAGCGGGACCGGGCGGCCGGCGTCGGTGGCCTCGAACCGGCGCGCCGCATGCGATCCGGCGAACAGTGCGTCGAGCCCGCCCTCCTCGCGGAAGGTGTCGAGATCCGGATAGGCGAGCAGCTTCAGGAAGCGCTCGTTGGCGAAGACCACGTCGTCGTCCTTGACGATCGCCACGGCGAGCGGCAGCCGCTCGAGCAGGCGGGCGTCGTGGGCGGCGGCCGGGGGCTCGGCGACCCGGCGCGACCGGGCGGCGGATGCGGCGCGCGGCGCGGCCGGTTCGCTCGCCGGATGGGCGGCGTCGAGACGGGAGCCGAGGGCCTCGGCGATCTGACGGAAGGCGATCCGCTCGGGCTGCGACAGGCGGACCGAATCCTCGGTCCGCAGAGCGCCGAGACGATCGCGGGGGAATTCGGTCACGGTGGTCGGTTCCGCCGGTTCGCCGGTGACTTCGGGGTCGTCCGCCGTGCCGGTCGACGATGCGTCGGCGGGCGTCGTCGCCGGGGGGGCGACCTCGGGCTCGGGCGCTGCATCGCTCGTCGGCGTCGGCGTCGGCGCGAGCGCGGCGGCGGGCGCCGCCGGTTCGATCGGCGCCGCGGGCGCCGCGTCCGTCGGCTCGGCGACGATCTCCGGCTGGTCCGTGGATGCTCCGCCGTCCGCCGGGACGGCGACCGGAGCCGGGGTCGGCGCGGCTGCGTCGGCGGGCTCGTCGGGGGTCGCGACGGAGAGACCGTCGGCTTCGATCGATGCGCCGTCCGCCGCCGTCGGTTCCTCGACCGTCTCCGGCGCGGCTTCGACCGGCTCGGCGGGGGTGGTGGGGGTGGTGGGCGTGTCGTGGGCGACGACGACGTCGCCGGGCGAGTGCGTCTCGGCGGCGTCGTGGGCGAGCCGCAGGCCGATCGCGGTCGGATCGGGGACGGTCTCCTCCGGTCGGCAGGTGCCGAAGCCGCGGAAGCCGACGAAGACGCGGCCACGGTCGAAGACCGGCAGGGCGGCGAGATCGATCGGCAGGCGCAACGCCTCGCCCTCGATCGGCCACAGCACGGTGCGGCCGCTCCAGGTGTCGCGACGGGCCAGCGCGGCGGCGATGCGGCCGTCCTCGTCGAGCCCGAAGCGTTCGGCGACCTCGGCCCAGCCGGCGCCGACGACCGCCGCGGCGGCCGGGCCGACGGTGGCGGCGAATTCGTCGGAGACCAGCGTGAAGCGACGCTCGGCATCCATCTGCCAGACGAACTTCACCGGCCGTTCCAGGGGGTGGAAGACGAACGGCGGTTCGGCCGGGACGGGCGCCGCGTCCGCTGCGGTGGTGACCGGCGCGTCGGGGGCATGATCCTGCGTCGTGATCGTCGGCCGAGGCGCTTCGATGACGACCGCTTCGGCGACCGCCTCCGGCTCGTCTTCGACCGCGGCCGCCTCGGCGACGGCGACCGGACCGTCGGCCGGCGCCGGAGCGACGGCTGCGACCACCTGCTCGGCGTCGCCGCTCTCGATCGTCGGCACCAGCGGTGCGACGTCGAGCGGCGCGGTCTCGGCGGACGGGGCCGGAGACGCCGGGAGCGGTGCCTCGGGCACGGTCGCGGCGGTGATCGGTGCGGGTTCCTCGGTCCGCGCGGCCGCTGCGTCCTCGGGCTCGCTCGCCTCGTCGAAGGCGAAACCGGGCGCCAGGAACAACATGGCGTCGTCGTAACCGGTGGCGTCGTCGTCGTCCCGGACGGGCGACGGCATCGCGGGCCGCGGGGCGGCGGCCTCGGCGCGGACCGGCGCCTCGGCCTCGGCCTCGGGTGCCGGGGCGTCGATGCGGGTCTCCGGTTCGGCCGGATCCCGAGCGGCGGTCACGGGCAGGTCTTCCGCCACCGGGGCTTCGGCGGCGGGAGCCGCGGGTTCGTCGGCGGCGGGGGCGATGTGGAGCAGGCTCGCCGCGTCGGGGCCGCGTCCGAGGCGGACCAGGGCGACGTCGCGCCGCGCGCCGACGGGGCCGAGGCGGTTCACGACCACGCTGCCGTCGGCGCCTTCGAACAGGGCTTCGATCTCGTCCTGCAACCCGTCGACCCGGCTCATGTCGCCGGCGGCGCCGAGGACGTCGCCGGAGGCGTCGAAGACGACCGCCAGACCGTCGGTGCCGGCGAGGGCGGCGAGGTTCTCGGCGACGTCGCCGGGGCCGGCCCGGGCGGCGTCGAAGGTCGCGACGAAGACGGCGCGTTCGCCGCCGGTGCGGGCGAGATCGAGGGTGACGAGCTTCGCGCGCAGGCCGTCGAACAGGCGCAGCAGTTCACGGGTGGTGTCGCCGGGGCGGGCCACCGCGACGAACCGGGCGATGCGGTCGGCGATGCGGGAATCGACGGCCAACGGTCGGCCGAAGGCGGTGGCATCGGCATCGAGCAGGCGCAGGCCGGCGGCGTTGGCGAAGACGAGGGTGTGGCCGTCTTCGTCGACGACGAAGCCGGGCGCGGCACCGGCGATCAGCTCGGCGACGCGATCACTGGCGAGGCAGGCCCAGATCGTCTTCGGAAGTGCGTCCATCGCCGTCGCGGAACCTCTCTTCGGGGCGGCAACCGGCGACGTCTGCGGGAGTATCCTCCCTTCGACGTCTCGGCCCGGGACGGTGCGACGGCGGAAGCGATCTTCCGGAGACACTCGACCGACCGGCGATCGTGTCGTTAGGATCACGATCGTGTCATTAACACTCTGTTAATATATGCGAAGTGCCGTCCGGGTCCAACGTCGCAGCGCAACCGCCGACCGATCTTCGTCGGGCAGGGTTAATCCCGGCCCCCCTCCGATGATCTATGTTGCGGTGCAGCATGGATTCTGCTATCCAGGATCGGTCTCGCGACGGGTGGAGGAACGGCCGCCGATGGTGGAGCCTCCGCGGCGAGATTTCGAATTCGCGCGGTTCGATCCGCCCATCCCGAGGAGACGTGTCATGGCCACCGAGAAGACCTTCGAGATTCCGGAGCAGATCCGTACCTTTGCCGAGAAGAGTGTCGAGCAGGCCAAGAAGGCGGTCGACGACTTCATCAACGCCACGCACGATGCGGTGGCCAAGGTGGAGGCTTCTTCGACCAGTGTCCAGACCGGGGCGCTCGATCTCAACAAGAAGGTGCTGGCTCTCGCCGAGCAGAATCTGACGAATGCGTTCGAGCATGCGCAGAAGCTGATCAAGGCGAAGGATCCGCAGGAGCTGCTGACCCTGCAGGGCGAGTTCCTCAAGGCGCAGGCCGCGTCGTTCGGCGAGCAGTTCCGCCAGATCGGCGACGCCGCCGCCAAGACGGTCGCCGACATCACGGAGAAGGCCATCAAGGGCTGATCCTCGGGAATCCGAGGCATGGGGGTGGTTCCGCGGAAGGCGGGACCATCACGGGCGCCGTGGTTGGGGACAACGGGGACAACCCCCGCCGATCTTTCGCAGTGCGGTATATGTTGCATTGCAATGTCGGGCCGACAGGTGCCGATGGTCGCTCGTCGTGGTGGCGGGCGGCCGACATGAGCGCCGGTGGTGGCGCGGGACGACCGAGGAGAGAGCCATGAGCGAGGGGAAATCTCCGAGCCGGCGGAGCGCCCGTCCGGCGAAGCCGCGGACGGTGGCGCCGGTGGCGGAGCCGGTAGAGGCCGCGGTGGCGGAGCCGGAGGCGCCGATCGCCGAGACGACCGCGACGCAGCTCGTCGCCGGTGAGAGCGTGGCGGCCGAGGTCGTCGCGGCGGCGCGCGACGAGACCCCGGAGCCGGCGGTGGCGTCGCCCGCCGAGGCGGCGGCAGCGACCGCGGTCTTCGAAGAATTGGCGGAGCAGGCGGTGGCCCAGGCGAAGGTCGGCTTCGATCTCCTGCGGGAGATGGTCGACGGGACCAACGCGATGGTGGCCGACGCCTTCGGTGCGGCGCGGGCCGGGCTCGCCGAACTGAACGCCCGCTCGATCGATGCGCTGAAGGAGAATTCGGACGCCGCCCATGCGCATGCGCTGGATCTCCTGGCGGCGAAGACGGTGGCCGAAGCGATCGAGCTGAACAGCTCCTATCTGCGGCGCCGGTTCGAGACCTGTTCGGCGCAGGCGAAGGCGTTGCAGGCGGTCGCGGTGCGGCAGGCCGGCGAGGCGCTGGTGCCGACCGGCGAGGCGATCGAGCGGGTCTTCGGAACGCTGCGCGGGTGAACGTGGGCGCGAGAGGGTCGACCGCGCCGGTGGCGGTGGACCACCGGCGACGGCATGTCGGACGGGGCTTGCCAAGCCGGGCGGCATACCCTATCAGGAGCGCGTTCTCGATCGTGCAGCTGTAGCTCAGTTGGTTAGAGCGTCGGATTGTGGCTCCGAAGGTCGGTGGTTCGAGTCCACCCAGCTGTACCATTCATCCCATTGAGATCATTGACGTTTCGAAGCCGCCCTCGGGCGGCTTTCGTCGTTTTGGGGGCGGGAAACGCGACACTCGGAGGCCACCGGCGGGTCGGGCACCCGATGCGCCGGAAGGCCGTGAGTGTCGCACCGGTAGCAAAATTCTTGCCGAGCGATCCGGGGCTCGGCACAATGCCCGCATGTGGCACACGGATCGAAACGGGATCCTCCCGCCCCGCACGCCGGTCGGCGTTCTGTCCGGCAACGATGCGCTGTCGTTGCTCGAGGTGATCGAAGCCTGCGTCGTGGCCGCCGAGGAAGCCGATCTCTGCGGTGTGATCTGGCCGAAACTCGAAGGGCTGTTCGACTTCCGCTACGCCTATGCCTCGGTCGCCTCCGGGCCGACCGCCGACAGCGACATCCGCGTCCGGCGCTTCGTCAACTACAACGTTCCTCCCGAGATCTGCATCGCCTACGGCGAATGCGGCTGGGAGCGCGACGATCAGGTCGTCGCGGAGCATTTCCGCAGCTTCCGCAGCCAGTACTGGTCGGGCAGCTCCCATATCCAGATCGTGCTGGAGACCGGCGAGAGGCGGGCGATCCCGCTCGACAATCCCTGTTGCGCCGTGCTGATGGACTGCGGCGTCCGTTCCGGCTACCTCTGCGGGATCGCGCCGACCGGGCCGAACGAGCTCGGCAGCCTGATCTGCTTCTCCTCCTCGGACGGAGACAGTTTCGACCCGAGGGTCGAGCCGATCCTCCACCACCTGCTGCCGCATCTGCATCTCGCCCTGCTGCGGGCGACGCGGCACGAGGTCCTCGACGACCGCCTGCCGTCGCTGTCGGCGCGGGAGCACGAGGTCCTCGACTGGCTGAAGGCGGGCAAGAGCTCCTGGGACATCTCGATGGTGCTCGGGGTCAGCGAACGGACCGTCAACTTCCACGTCTACAACCTGTTGCACAAACTCGGCGCGATCAACCGTCCGCAGGCGGTGGCGATCGCCCTGCGCCGCGGCCTGATCTCCCTCGACTGATCTTCGTGTTCGGTCTTCCGTCGCGCCGGTGCGCTCGGCCGGTGCGAGGACGCGCGCTCGCGTGGCGTGAGCGGCGTCCGCACCTGTCAGTTCTGACAGCTGACAAGCTCGGGCATTGCGCGACTATTCCGGCGGTCGTCGATGGGCCGACGCGGTCCGGGAAACCGCGTGAACGGGAACTCCACAGATCGGGGGAGGTCGCGATGGGAGAGGTCGACACGGTTGGGTTCGGCGGACCCCGTTCTTCGACACCGGACGAGCGGATCCATCGTCCGAACGTCCCGATCGCGCCGATCCGGTTCCGGCGTCACGCCGACCGCAACGGCCGGTTTCCGGCGGGAGCGGTCCCGGCGGTCGGCCATCCGATCGCCTCGCGGGTGCTGCTCCAGCTGCCGATCTTCGCCGGAGGCGGGCGCCGGCCGCTCCGCGTGCCCGTCGGCTGAACCCCGACGTCTTCGTCCATCACCCGAGCGACCGTGGTCCCGTCGAGATCCGCGGGGGCCTCGTTGCGCCCGAGCGGCGGGTGACCGCGATCGCCCGATCCCTTCGACCCTCGAACCGAACGAGGAACGACCTTGCCCGACGCGCGCCCGGATCCGGTCGACGGCAGAGCCGCAGCGGCGATGCGGCGGGCGAGACGCGCCTCGACGCCACCGTGCGGGGCGACCCGCACCGGCAGCGAGGCGGAACCTCCGGCGCGGCCGCGCGGCCGGCGCGGCCCGAAGGAACGCGCACCACCGCCGGGTCGGCGATCCGACGAGAGGGAGTCAACAGAAACGACATCAGTCGGAGAGGAAACATGTCGACGTATATCGGAGCAATCGATCAGGGCAC
>CALFRR010000018.1 GCA_937919435.1 uncultured Alphaproteobacteria bacterium
CTCGGTGGTCGAGATGTCGGCGTGGCCGAGCAACTGCTGCACCACTCGGAGATCGGCCCCGTTCGCGAGAATGTGACTGGCGAAGGCATGGCGCAGCACGTGCGGCGAGATCCGCCGCGCCTCGATGCCGTTCGCCACCGCCAGGTCCTTGAGATCGCCGGCGAAAGTCTGGCGGGTGACGTGACCGCTCTCGCTCCACGACGGGAACAGCCAGCGCGAGGCGCCGAGCCCGTGCGCCTTCAGATGGCCGACATGGGCCTCGATCGCCGCTCGCGCCTTCTGCGACAACGGCACCAGCCGCTCCTTGTCGCCCTTGCCGCGCACCGTCAGGAACGCCTGTCCGCCGCGCGAGGCGGACATCGGCAGCGACACCAGTTCGGAGACCCGGAGCCCCGAGGCGTAGATCGTCTCGAGCAGCGCATGGAGCCTGAGCGCCCGACCACGCACCGCCGCACTCGGCCTCCGCCCCTCGGCGTCGGTCTCGGCCCGCGCCGCACTCTCCGCCGCTTCGACCAGCCGGGTCACCTCCTCGACCGACAGGATCTTCGGCAGCGGTCGCCGCTTCTTCGGCGCGTCGACGGTGCCGGTCGGATCGTCGCCGCGGATGCCCTCCGCATAGAGGAAACGGTGGAACCGCCGCAGGGTCGAGAGGTGGCGGGCCTGGGTGGTCGCCGCCATGCCGCGGTGCGCGAGATCGGCCATGTGGTCGGCGACGTCGACCGCCGAGGCCGCGTCGATCGCCACGCCACGGTGGGCGAGGAATTCGGTGAAGGCGTCGAGATCGCGGCCATAGGCGTCGAGCGTGTTGCGGGCCACGCCGCGTTCCGCCGAGAGCATCTCCAGGAAACTCTCGACGACGAACCGGCCGGCCATCTCAGCGCGCCTCGAAGCGATCCTGTGGGACGCGGATCGTCATTTCCCGGGGATGGGGATCGACGAAGGTGGCCAGCACCACCACCGCCGCGGCACCGAGCGCGGTGATGAACGCGACCGCGACGAGAAACCGAACGAGGCTCGGCATTCGGATCAGACACCTCAATTTCGGCGAATCGGTCCGTCGACCGACGCCTTTCGCGCCGCGAGACTCACCGATGCCGACCGTCGGTGCAAGGGGCGAGACCGCATGGAACGCTTGACGACCGGGCATCCGCCGGGCCAAAGCTCGCCCGACGCCGGAGACGCCGGCGGGATCGCGTGGGACAGGAATGGGCAACGAGCCGAAACGCACCGACCGACGCCGCGTCGAGCGCATCCTCGCCGCCCTCGCCACTCGTTCGATCGTCTTCGTCGGCATGATGGGGGCCGGCAAGACCACCGTCGGCCGCCGCGTCGCCACCCGCCTCGACCTGCCCTTCGTCGACGTCGACGTCGAGATCGAGCGCGCCGCGGCGCAGACCATCCCCGAGATCTTCGCCGAGCACGGCGAGACCTATTTCCGCGACGGCGAACGCCGGGTGATCGCCCGCCTGCTCGCAGACGGGCCGCAGGTGCTGGCGACCGGCGGCGGCGCCTTCATGAACGCCGAGACCCGTGCGGCGATCGCCGCGGCCGGCGTCTCGGTCTGGCTCGAGGCCGATCCGGACGTGCTGTGGAACCGGGTCCGCCACCGCACCCATCGCCCGCTGCTCGCCAATCCGGACCCGGAAGGCACCCTGCGCCGCCTCGTCGCCGAGCGCTATCCGACCTATGCGCTGGCCGACCTGACCGTTCCCTCCCGCGACGCCCCGAAGGATCTCGTCGCCGACGAGATCGTCGAGGCGCTCGACCGTCACTTCTCGGCCGAAGCCGTCCACCGACCGGTGGACGAGGGCTCCGCCGATCCTGCTTCCGGAGACAGCCGATGACCGAGACCGCCGCCGCGACCACCGTTCCCGTCGCCCTCGGACAGCGCACCTACGACGTGCTGATCGGCCCCGGCCTCGTCGCCGGCGCCGGCGCCGAGCTGGCCCGCCGCTTCCCCGGCTGCCGCTACGCGATCGTCACCGACGAGACCGTCGCGGCCCATCATCTCGAACCGCTGGCGGCGAGCCTCGCCGAGGCCGATCTCGCCTATTCCTCCTTCGTCGTCGAACCGGGCGAAGCCTCGAAGAGCTTCTCGACCCTGGAGAGCGTGATCGACGCGGCCCTGTCGGCGCGGCTCGAGCGCGGCGATCTCCTGATCGCGCTGGGCGGCGGCGTGATCGGCGACCTCGTCGGCTTCGCCGCCGGACTGGTCCGGCGCGGCATGCGTTTCGTCCAGGTGCCGACCACCCTGCTCGCCCAGGTCGACAGTTCGGTCGGCGGCAAGACCGGCATCAACACCCGCCACGGCAAGAATCTGGTCGGCGTGTTCCACCAGCCGAGTCTGGTGCTCGCCGACACCTCGACCCTCGACACCCTCTCCGAGCGCCACATGCGCGCCGGCTACGCCGAAGTGGTGAAATACGGCCTGATCGGCGACGCGCCGTTCTTCGACTGGCTGGAGAAGAACCGTGCCGACGTCTTCTCCGGCGGCGCCGCCCGCATCGAGGCGGTGGCGGCCTGCGTCCGCGCCAAGGCCGAGGTCGTCCGCATCGACGAGAAGGAGACCGGCCCGCGCGCCCTGCTCAACCTCGGCCACACCTTCGGCCACGCGCTGGAGACCGCGACCGACTACGACGCCGAGCGGCTGGTCCACGGCGAGGGCGTGGCGATCGGCATGGTGCTGGCCCACGAGTTCTCGGCCAGGCTGAACCTCGCCTCGCCCGACGACGCGGTCCGCGTCGCCGCTCATCTCGAGGCGGCCGGCCTGCCGACCCGGCTCGACCGGATCCCCGGCGGGGTCGGCACGGTCGACGGACTGATGCGGGCGATCTTCCAGGACAAGAAGGTCAAGCGCGGCCGCCTGACCTTCATCCTGACCCGCGGCATCGGCCGGAGCTTCATCGCCGACGACGTCGTCCCCGATCTGGTGCGCGACTTCCTCGCCGAAAAACTCCCCGCCTGAGCCGGCGGCCCGTCCGCTCAGAGAGCGGCGAGCACGCGCCCGAGCGACGAGGGATCGCCGAGCGCCAGGAACGGCGGATTGGCGAAGTCGGTGGCGGTCGCGCCGCCACCATAGACGAGCGGTCGTCCGTCGAGCCCGACGACGGTGCCGCCGGCGGCGACCAGCACCGCCTCTCCCGCCGCGGTGTCCCATTCCATGGTCCGGCCGAAGCGGGGGTAGACGTCCGCCCGCCCCTCCGCCAGCCGGCAGAACTTCAGCGACGACCCCGCGGTGTCGCGGCAGGCGACCGGGAGACGGGCGATCAACGCTTCGGTCGCCGGGTCGCAGTGGGAACGGCTGGAGAGCACCCTCAGCCCCGCCGCACCGGCCGCCGCCGCGGCGATCGGCCGGCGAGGGTGGCAGCCGTCGGCTCCGATCCCGATCCGCCAGGCTCCCACCCCGACGATCCCGGCGAAGGTCTCCCCGGTCATCGGCGCATGGACCACTCCGGCGACCGGCCGGCCGTCTTCGACGAGCCCGATGTTGACGGTGAAGTCGCCGTTGCCGGCGACGAACTCGCGGGTGCCGTCGAGCGGGTCGACCAGGACGAACCGTCGACCGAGCGCGCCCGGCAGGTGTCCGGCGGCATGCGCCTCCTCCGCCACCACCGGTACGCCGGGAAGGTCGCGGGCGAGCGCGGCGAGCACGATCGCCTCGGCGCGCTGGTCGGCGAGGGTCACCGGACTGGCGTCCGACTTGATCGAGACCGAGAAGCCCGCCGCCAGGACGTCGAGGATCGCCGCTCCGGCGTCGAGCGAGGCCCGGACGAAGAGATCGACGAGATCGCCGGCGACGGCCGGAACGGACGGATGGGACATCGGCTGTACGGTCCGCGAGCGGGAAACTCTCCGCTTATAGGCCGAAGCGGGCACAGGGGGCCACCATCGCCGCGACCGGCACGGGCACCGGCTCCTCTGCGACCGCCGTCGGGCGGACGACCACCCGGTTGCGTCCACCGTGTTTGGCCGCGTAGAGGCCCGCATCCGCGGCGGCGAGCATCGGCTCGAGCTCGTGTCCGACGAAGTCGGTCACCGAGACGCCGATGCTGACCGTCGCCCGAGCCGTCCGATCCGGCAACCCGAGGTCCGTCCCGGCGAAGACACGCCGGATCTCCTCGGCGAGACGCTGCGCCGCCCCGACGTCGGAACCGTCGATCAGCAGCGCGAACTCCTCGCCGCCCCATCGGCCGAAGGTGCCGTTGGGCACCCGCTCGGCGACCAGATCGGCGAAGGCGCGGATCACCCGATCACCGGCTGCGTGCCCCCAGGTGTCGTTGATCCGCTTGAAGCGGTCGATGTCGAAGAGGAGAAGTGCCGCCGCCCCTCGATCGACCAGCCGAGCCGTGGCTTCGTCGACGAAGGCGCGTCGGTTCAGGGCTCCGGTCAACGGATCGAGCCGAGAGACCCGCCGGTGCCGCGCTTCGGCGCGTTCGCGCACCAGCAACGCCATCAGCACCGCCGCGGCGACCGAGACGACCAGCAGCCAGACTCCGAGCAGACCGATCCAGGTTCCCCGGCTCGTCTCGTACTCTTCGAGCGGCGCCACCAGGGTCAGGACGACCCGCACCGCATGGGTCGACGCCGCGACGATCGCGAGCATCACCAGAGGCATCCGCGACGGCAGCGGCTCGTGCGTGCGACCGGACCACAGCACGGCCCCGAACACGCCGATGTGAGCGATCGCCAGACAGGAGGCGAGAAGCACGCGTCTGTCGAAGTCGTCGCCGACCGCCGGGATCGCACAGACCGTCACGAACAGCGCCGCACCGCCGAAGATCGTCCAGAGTGGCGCCGGCCGGCGCTCGAAACGGAGCGCGCCGTGGACTAGCAGGCCGAATCCGATCTGGATCGCGATGTTGTGGCCGAGGATCGACGGCCACGTCGGCAGCGACGGGCGCGTCATCAGCAGGAGCAGCCCGAGAAGGGTCGCCATGCCGCTCATCGCCCAGGCGGCGGCCGCGGTCTCCTCGGGATTGTGCCGCCAGACCGTCCAGACGAGCATCGTCGTCGCGACGTGCAGCAGCACCGCGACGATCAGGAGGGTCTGCACGTCGATCGCTGGCATCGCGTCACCGTCCCGCCATGATGGATTTCCCGTAGTGGGATTCCAGTATCCGCGGGACGTAGAAACGAGCGGTTAACGCGAAACCTCCGATTTACGACGGGTCTGCCTCGATGGTCAGCGCGTGGACCCGCTCGGCGAGTTCGGCTGCGACCACCTCGTTGATCATCCGATGACGGGCGAGCCGGCTCTTGCCGCGGAAGGCTTCCGCGACGATGCGGATCGCGAAATGCGTCTCGCCTTCGGGATGGGCGCCGCCATGTCCGTGATGGCGCTCGGACTCGTCGATCACTTCGAGCAGGCTCGGTGAGAAGGCGGCGGTGAGCTTGTCGATCATGCGTTGGCGATAGGACATCTCGGCTCCCGTGGTCGGACCTCGAGCCCATGTTAACCGTTTCGGCCGAACTTCGGGAGACACGGGGATCGCCCGATCACATCTCCAACCGACGCCCTGCTGCGCCTTGAGACGGCGGCGCCGAAACATCATAATTGCCGGATGACCTTCGAAACCGACATTTTCGAGCGAATTCGCATCAAGCCCGACCCCGAATCGGTCGCGCGGCGCAGTTCGCCGCCCTGCGACTGGGACGGCTGCGAACAGGCCGGCACCCACCTCGCGCCCAAGGGGCGCGGGCACGACGGCGAGTACCATCGCTTCTGCATCGATCACGTCCGCCTCTACAACAAGTCCTACGACTACTTCGCCGGAATGGACGACGACGCCGTCGCCCAGTGGCAGAAGGACGCGTTGACCGGCCATCGTCCGACCTGGGCGGTCGGCGTCAATCCGGACGGCGACACCGGCCGCACCCGCCGCGAATCCGCCGATTTCGAGATGCCCCGCGGCTGGAACCGGCGCTCCGGTTCGCCGCGCCGGATCTTCGGCCGCGGCGGTTTCCGGGCCGAACCGGTGGAACCCGTCCGCCGGGCCAAGCCGCTCGAGAAGAAGGCGCTCTCCACTCTCGATCTGCCGGAGACGGCGACTTCGGAGGAGATCCGCGCCCGCTACAAGGAACTGGTCAAGCGCCACCATCCCGACGCCAACGGCGGCGATCGCTCCTCGGAGGCGCGGCTCCAGGAGATCATCCAGGCCTACAAGTTGCTGCGGCAGGCCGGTCTCGCCTGAGCCCGGCCCCGGACCGTATGCATGGAAGCCATGAGCCGCGCACATCGGAGCGCCGCAAACCGATTGGGCGACTGGTGCGCCGGCTTCCCGTTGGCTAAAGTCCGTCCGTCGAAACGAACACCCCCCGCCGCTCACCCGTGACCCGTCGACGAGACCCGACGCGCGGATGGCCGGGGACGGAGGCGAGATGACGGACATCGAGAAGACGCTCGACGGGCGCCCCGTCGAGGAGACCTACGAAGCCGCCCTGCCCGACACCACCGTGTCGGTCCAGGAGACGTTCGGCTTCGAGAGCCGGCTGCGCGTGCCCGCCTACCGGGAAGCCGACTCGCACGTCCCCGACCTCGATCCCGACTATCTCTTCGACCGAGACACCACCCTCGCCATTCTCGCCGGCTTCGCGCGCAATCGACGGGTGATGATCACCGGCTATCACGGCACCGGCAAGTCGACCCACATCGAGCAGGTCGCCGCCCGGCTCAACTGGCCCTGCGTGCGCGTCAACCTCGACAGCCACATCTCCCGTATCGACCTGATCGGCAAGGATGCGATCGTCGTGCGCGACGGGCTGCAGGTGACCGAGTTCCGCGACGGAATCCTGCCCTGGGCCTACCAGAACAACGTCGCCCTGGTGTTCGACGAGTACGACGCCGGCCGCCCCGACGTGATGTTCGTGATCCAGCGGGTGCTGGAGAGTTCCGGCCGTCTGACCCTGCTCGACCAGAACCGGGTGATCCGGCCGCATCCCGCCTTCCGCCTGTTCGCCACGGCGAACACCATCGGCCTCGGCGACACCTCCGGCCTCTACCACGGCACCCAGCAGATCAATCAGGCGCAGATGGACCGCTGGTCGATCGTCACCTCGTTGAACTATCTGCCGCACGACGAGGAGGTCGGCATCGTCCTGGCCAAGGCCAAGCACTTCGACGACGCCGAAGGCCGCGAGACCGTCTCCAAGATGGTCCGCATCGCCGACATGACCCGCAACGCCTTCATCGCCGGCGAGCTGTCGACGGTGATGAGCCCGCGCACCGTGATCACCTGGGCGGAGAACGCCGAGATCTTCGGCGATCTCGGCTTCGCACTCCGCGTCACCTTCCTGAACAAGTGCGACGAGACCGAGCGACCGAAGGTCGCCGAGTTCTATCAGCGCTGTTTCGGCAAGGATCTGCCGGAGAGCGCGCTGAACGTCGTCCTGAGCTGAGGAGAGCCGATGGCCGAGCGGATCACCCATCACGGCGGCTGCCACTGCGGTGCCGTCCGCTTCGAAGTCGACGCGGCGATCGACGCCGTGATCTCGTGCAACTGCTCGATCTGCTCGAAACGGGGTTCGCTCCTCGCCTTCGCCCCGGCCAGCGATTTTCGCCTGCTCTCGGGCGAGGCGAAGCTGAAGGACTACCAGTTCGGCAAGAAGCGGATCCATCACCTGTTCTGTTCGGACTGCGGCACCGAATCCTTCGGTCGCGGCATCCGACCGGACGGAGCCGAGATGGTGGCGTTCAACGTCCGCTGCCTCGACGACGTCGATGTCTCCGCCTTCCCGGTCCGTCCCTTCGACGGCCGCTCGCTGTGATGCTCTGATCGGACCCGCTCGGATCGATGCCCCCCAAGGAAAAGACCCCGCCGCCGAACGAACCCTTCAAGCAGGCGCTCGCCGCCTGCGTGAAGGCGATCGCCGGCAAGCCCGAGCTCGAGGTCGCCTACGGTGCCGACCGTGCGGCGCTGACCGGCACCACCGCCCGCCTGCCCGAACCGTCGCGCCGGCTGACCCGCGAAGAAGCGGCCATCCTGCGCGGCCATGCGGATTCGATCGCGCTCCGCCTCGCCGTCCACGACGCCCACGTCCACAAGAGCTTCCGCCCCGAGGGCGAGGAGGCCCGCGCAGTCTACGAGGCGGTCGAACAGGCCCGTTGCGAAGCGATCGGCGCCCGCCGGATGGACGGCGTCCGCGCCAACCTCGCCTCGATGCTCGACGACCGTTACCGCAGATCGCGGATCTCGGCCGAGGTCGCCGAACGCGCCGACGCGCCGCTCGCCGACGCTCTCGCGCTTCTGGTGCGCGAGAAGCTGACCGGCATGGCGCCGCCCGCCAGCGCCGCCCGGATCGCCGATCTGTGGCGCGACCACCTCGAGGAGAAGACCGCCGGCCGCCTCGACCGGCTGGGCGAGGTGATCGGCGACCAGCGGGCCTTCGCCCATCTGGTGCGCGACATCCTGACCTCCCTCGACATGGGCGAGGAATGGAGCGAGGACCTCGAAGAGGGCGACGACGAGCCGGAAGGCGACGACACCGACGGCCAGGACCAGGAGGCACCGGGCGAACCGGACGAGGCGCAGGGCTCCGACGCCTCCGAGGCCAGCGCCGACGAGTCGGTCGGTGACGACGGCGAGGAAGGCGACGCCGAGAGCTCCGACGGCTACGCCGACGAGGTCGTCGACGATCAGACCGACACCGAGACCACCGCCGACGCCCGCCGCCCCGACAAGCCGCTCTCCAATCAGCCGCCACTCGACGACTACAAGGTCTTCACCCGCCGCCACGACGAGGTCGTCCACGCCGAGGACCTCTGCGACGGGATCGAGCTGGAGCGGCTGCGCGCCTATCTCGACAAGCAGCTCGCCCCCCTTCAGGGCGCGGTGGCGCGGCTCGCCAACCGCCTGCAGCGCAAGCTGATGGCCCAACAGAACCGCTCCTGGATGTTCGATCTCGAGGAGGGCGTGCTCGACACCGCCCGCCTCGTCCGGGTGGTGATCGACCCGATGGCCCCGCTGTCGTTCAAGCGCGAGCGCGAGGTCGACTTCCGCGACACCATCGTCACCCTCTTGATCGACAATTCCGGCTCGATGCGCGGCCGGCCGATCACCGTGGCGGCGACCTGCGTCGACATCCTCGCCCGCACGCTCGAGCGCTGCGGCGTCAAGGTCGAGATCCTCGGCTTCACCACCCGCGCCTGGAAGGGCGGCAAATCGCGCGAGGACTGGGACCGCGCCGGTCGGCCGGCCGCGCCCGGCCGCCTCAACGATCTCCGCCACATCGTCTTCAAAAGCGCCGACACCCCCTACCGCCGCGCCAAGAAGAACCTCGCGCTGATGCTGCGCGAGGGCATCCTCAAGGAGAACATCGACGGCGAGGCGCTGCTGTGGGCGCACCGCCGTCTGCTCGGCCGCGCCGAAAAGCGCCGGGTGCTGATGGTGATCTCCGACGGCGCGCCGGTGGACGACTCGACGCTTTCCGCCAACTCCGGCATCTATCTCGAACGCCACCTGCGCGAGGTGATCGCCTGGATCGAGGCGACCTCGCCGGTGCAGCTCACCGCGATCGGCATCGGCCACGACGTGACCCGCTACTACCGCCGCGCCGTCACCATCGTCGATGCCGAGGAACTCGGCGGCACCCTGCTCGCCGAGCTCACCAACCTCTTCCTCGACGACGACACCCACGCCCGCGCCGGGCGGGTGTTCTAGGACCGGACGCTCAGAACAGCGGCCGGTCCTTGCGGGTGCAGACGATGTTCTGGAAGGCGAAGATCTCGCAGTGAGAGGGCACGTACTGCCGCAACGGCAGCACCTCGCCGGGGAGCAGCCGGAAGAAGTCGTACTCCGGCAGGAAGTCCCAGAAATCCTTGAAAAACCGCCGCGAGATCACGTTCATTTCGTTGAACTCGAAATGGATCACGTCGACGCGACCGTCGCGGATCATCGGCTCGGCCCCCTGAAGCACCGCGTACTCGTACCCCTCGGTATCGATCTTCAGCAGGTCGATGTGGCGCAGATCGTAATCGGCACAGATCTCGGCGACGGTGCTCGCCCGTACCCGGTGCGCCACCGCGGGCGCGTGGTGCAGGGTTTCGATCACCTCGCGGTAGGGGGAGGCATGGCAGGTGCCGTCGTTGTCGCGGTAGTCGAAGATCTCGAGTTCGCCCTTGCGGTCGCCGAGCGCGAGATTGAGCGCCGTGACCTGGGGATCGGCGAGAAACCCGGCGAGGCGCATGAAGGTGCGCGGATGGGGCTCGAACGCGAAGACGTGTGCGAGCGGGCTGCGGGTCAGCACCTGGCGGGTGTAATCGCCGACGTTGGCGCCGACGTCGAAAACCACCGGCACCCGCACCCGGCGGGCGAAGGCGTCGAGGAAATGCGCCTCGCCGCTCTCTTCGAGAGAGGTGAAATTGAGCACGCCGAACGCGCTCAGGGCATCGTAGTACTCGGTGAAGCGTCCCACCTACCCATCCTCGACCGGAACGACGAGTTTCCGGTTATCACGAATGCGGATGAGGACGAGTGGCGGGGATCACAGCGGGAAGGGAAAAACGACAAAAAGCGGGCACTCGCGCGAGTGCCCGCTTTTTCGGCAACCGTCGGTTACGCGGCGGTCTTGGCGGCCAGGGCCTTCTTCAGGCGGCGCTTGACCTTGAGCGCGTCGGCGGTGAGCTTGACGTCGGAGGTGCCGAGCAGGAACGCATCGAGGCCGCCGTTGTGCTCGACCGTACGCAGGCCGTTCACCGACAGGCGCAGACGCACCGAAACGCCCAGGCCTTCGCTGATCAGCGAGGTTTCCTGGAGGTTCGGCAGGAACCGGCGACGAGTCTTGTTGTTGGCGTGACTGACGTTGTTGCCGGTCTGCACACCCTTACCCGTGATGGCGCAACGACGAGCCATGACAAATCCTTCCGCGAAATGAAACGCCTGCAAGAGGCCGTGGTTCTACAAGGCGAACCGGCGGGCGTCAAGAGAAAACCACAGGTTCCCCGGGCCTCAGGGGAACAGCTTGTCGATGTCGTCCTGGGGGTTCGAAGACGGCGCCGGAGCCGGTGCGGCGTTGCCGAACATCCGGTCGACATCGTCCTGCGAGACCCCCTGCCCGGCGAGCTGCGGCCCGTTGAGCAGCGCCGCATCGCCGGTCCGCCCCGCCTCCTCCGGCAGCACCTTGGCGAGCGCGTCGCGCCCCCAGATGCCGATCAGGGCGTTGACCCGTTCCTCGACGAGCTTCAGGGTGTTGACCACCTTGGTGATGCGCTGGCCGGTGATGTCCTGGAACGAGCAGGCGGTGAAGATGTCGCCCGCGGGCGCGTCGACCCGGCCG
>CALFRR010000019.1 GCA_937919435.1 uncultured Alphaproteobacteria bacterium
CCAGCGTGTCGGAGCCGGCAAAAAAACGGTCGGTGAGCAGCACGCCGCGATCCGCCCCGAAGGTCAGGGCCTTCCGCAGCGCATCTGTGGCCATCGGCGGGCCCATGGTCAGCACGGTGACCGCGCCGCCGTGGGCGTCACGCATCCGCAACGCCTCCTCCAGGGAAAACAGGTCGAAGGGGTTGATGATCGTCGGCACGCCCTGCCGCATGATGGTGTTGGTCACCGGGTGGACGCGGATCTGCGCGGAATCGGGGACCTGCTTGATGCAGACGACGATGTGCATGGGCTCCTCCTCGACGGGCGGCGACATCCGCCGAAGCGGCATGGGGTCTCGCCACCGGTCGCAACGCAGGAGCCGTGCCAAGATCCCATCGCGCTGAGATCGTTGGGGTTTCGCCGAAGATGGGCGTCGGACCGAATGTAGGTGAAAACACACTGCGGCATTCTGTCCGACATTCGCGTCGGACCTGTCGCGAATGCGACAGCCCGCGTCGGAGACGGCGGTGCCGGCCGGCTCAGTCGAAGAGGCCGGGCAACGGGTCCATGCCGCCGTCGAGGGCGACGCCTTCGAGTGCCAGCAGGCGGCGCTTGGTGACGATCCCGCCGTGGGCGGAGAAACCGCCGAGGGCGCCGCCGGCGGCGAGCACCCGGTGGCAGGGGACGACGATCGGCCAGGGATTGCGGGCCATCGCCGAACCGACGGCACGGGCCGTGCCGGGGCGGCCGGCGCGCTCCGCGAGTTCGCCGTAGGTGACGGTGGCGCCGCGTGGCACCGCGCGCAACGCCCGCCAGACCGCGAGATCGGCGGCGGCGTGGCCGGTCTCGTCGAGGATCGCACCGGCGTAGTCGACCGCCGCACCGGAGAGATGGGCGACGATCAGGTCCGCCAGACGCGCGATCTCCGGCGGGATCGCCGCCACGGGGGCGCCGCCGCTCGCCCCCTCGTGCGGGCCGAGGAGGCGGACGCGGGAGAGGCCGCGCGCCGTCCAGGCGAGCGCGCAGCCGCCGAGAGCGGTCGGAAAGACGTGGCGACCGAGGTCCTCCGGCATTCCCGACCCTTCTCTTCCCGGTGCCGGCCGCGCCGGCCGGCGATCTCGGATCATCCTTCGGCGAGGCAGAGCGCTTCCAGCCGATAGCCGTCGGGATCGACGACGAAGGCGGCATAGTAGTTCGGGGCGTAGTCGAGGCGAAGCCCCGGTGCGCCGTTGTCGGTGCCGCCGGCCGCGAGTGCGGCGGCGTGGAAGGCGTCGACCGCGGCGCGGCTCGGCGCGGAGAAGCAGAAGTGCAGGCCGGAGGCGCGGTCGGCGGGCACCGGGCGATCGGTCCGTCCGATCCAGAAGAACACCGCCTCGGCGCCGTAGCCGAGCGAGTCCTCGCCGTCCGACAGACGGGTGAAGCCGAGCGGTGCGAGGGCGGCATCGTAGAAGGCGGCGGTGCGGGCGATCTCGGCGACGCCGATCGAAACGTGGTCCAACATCGTGATATCCTTTCGCGTCCCGCACGGCGGAACGGTCCGCGGCGGGTCGGGCGGATCCTGGCGATCGGCGATCGTGCCGACTTGGGGAAAATTGCGGTCGGGCGAGATGGCGCGAGCGGCGGAGAGCGACGGCGCGGGGACGGAGGCGGCGCGGCGTGGGCCGCGGGCGATCCGGCTCGCCGACGGACCGGGCTGGAGCCTCACCGATTTCGTCTGCGACGGCGGCCCCGGCGACCGGCCGTTCGAGGAACGGCACGACGACGTCTCGATCGCCGCGGTGATCGAAGGGACCTTCGACTACGCCTGTGACACCGGGCGGGCGCTGATGCTGCCGGGCGCCTTCCTGCTCGGCAACGCCGGGCATTGCTACAGCTGCGGCCATCGCCACGGGGTCGGCGACCGCTGCATCGGCCTCCGGATCGATCGCGAGACCTTCGCCGAGATCGCCGCGACCCGGGCCGGCAGCGCCCGCTTCGCCTTCTCGAGCCCGTCGTTGCCGCCGTCGGATCGGCTGTTGGCGACGACGGTGGCGACCGAGGTCGCGGCGGCGGTCGGCGAGCCGGCGACCGCCGGTGAGGAACTGGCGATCGGTCTGGTGGCGACGGTGGTCGGTCTGGCCAGCGGCCACACCGCGACCACGGCGGCGCCTTCCCTGCGTGACGAACGGCGGATCGCCGACAGTCTGCGCCGGATCGAGGCGGAGGCTGCGGAGCCGCTCGACCTCGCCGGGCTCGCCGCCGCGGTCGGGATGAGCCGCTACCACTATCTCAGGACCTTCCGGCGGGTGACCGGGACGACGCCGCATCGCCATCTGTTGGCGACCCGTCTGCGGCGGGCGGCGGTCGATCTCGCCGCCGGCGATGCGCCGATCACCACGATCGCCTCCGACGCGGGCTTCGGCGATCTGTCGACCTTCGTGCACCGCTGCCGCCGGTTCTTCGGCTCGACGCCGAGCGGGTGGCGGGCGCGTCACCGGAACCGGGGTGCGGCGTGAACCCCGGTCAGTCGCGGGCCGGCAACGGCTTCAGGATGTCGTCGAAGCCGACGAAGGCCTGTCCAGGTTTCACCGGACGGGAGGGATCGCGATCCTTCAGCACCTTGAACACCCGCTCCTTCAGCGGGCTCGAGGCGACGAAGTCGTCGTAGGCGCGTTCGAGATGCGAGCGGCAACGGGCGGCGATCACCCGATCGGGCATGCCGTCGAAATCCTCCGTCGCCAGGTACTGGCCCATCCGCTTGAGGACGTGGAGCCGGGCGGTCGCCAGCACCTTCGGATCGTATTTCACCGATAGCGCGGCGAAGAAGTCCTCCGCCGCCGACAGGCTCTTCAGCCGGGCGAGGATGTCGGTGACGTCGATGGGGCGGTCGTCGATCGAACAGCCGGACATGGGCGGTCTCCTCGGTTGGAGCGGGATCAGGGGGCCGACGAGCGCGGCTCGAAACGGCGGGCGAGCGGGGCATGCGGATCGCAGCCCTCGACCAGACGCTCGTGGAAGCGGGTCAGCACGTCGATCGGCATCGCCCGCTTGTGAGCGATCGCCCATTCCTTCACCCGGGCGAGCAGATCGGGATAGACGGCTTCGTCGAGTTGGACGCCGCGGGTCTTCAGGGCGTGAGCCAGCGCGGTGCGTCCGGAGTGTTTGCCGACCGCGAAGTCGTGGTCGCGGCCGAGATCGCGCGGGTCGACGCCCTGATAGGTGTCGCGGTCGAACAGGAGGCCGGCGACGTGCAGGCCGGATTCGTGGGTGAACACCTGCGAGCCGATCACCGCCTTCTGCGGATGGATCGGCCGGCCCGAGGCGGTCGCCACCACCGCGGCGAGGTCGAGCAGTTGCGGAAGCTCGATGCCGGTGTCGCGGCCGGTGCGGGCGAGCGCCACCGCGACCTCTTCCAGCGCCGCGTTGCCGGCGCGTTCGCCGATGCCGCCGACGGTGACCGAGACGTGTGTCGCGCCGGCGCGGACCGCGGCGAGCGCGTTGGCGGTGGCGAGCCCGAGGTCGTCGTGGGTGTGGATCTCGATCGGCAGATCGGTCGCCGCGGCGAGCGGGGCGACGAGATCGTGGGCCGAAAAGGGATCGAGGATGCCGACGGTGTCGGCGAGGCGGACCCGGAACACGCCGAGCCGCTCGACCGCCGCGATCACCGCGGCGAGGTGGTCGGGATCGGCGCGGCTGGCGTCCTCGCAGCCGATCGCCACCTCGAACCCCATGTCGAGGGCCTTGGGCACGATCCGGCCGATCCGGGCGAGGGCCTCGGCGCGATCGATGTCGAGCTTCGCCTTCAGCTGCACGTCGGAGACCGGAATCGACAGATTGACCGCCGAGACCCCGGCGGACCGTGCCGCGGCCAAGTCGGCGTCGGACATCCGGCACCAGGCCATCACCCGCATCGGCAGCTTCGCCGCGACGATGGCGCCGATCGCCTCGATCTCGTCACGCCCCATCACCGGAGTGCCCGCTTCGATCTCGGGAACGCCGGCCCGTGCCAGCGCCTCGGCGATCTCGACCTTCTCCTCGGTCGAGAAGGCGACGCCCGGTGCCTGTTCGCCGTCGCGCAGGGTCGTGTCGTTGAGGAAGATCCGCGGTGCCATGGCCTTCTCCTCAGGCGTAGACCGGAGCGAAGGCGGCCGGGGCTTCGCCCGCCCCCTTCCAGAAGGGCGAGAGCGCCCGGAGTTTCTCGGCGATGCCGGGCATCACCTCGAGCACCCGGTCGACGTCGGCGTCGGTGTTGTCGCGCGAGAAGGAGAAGCGGATGGCGCCGTGCGCCGCGGTGTACGGGATCTTCATGGCGCGCAGCACGTGGGAGGGTTCGAGCGAGCCGGAGGTGCAGGCCGAGCCGGACGAGGCGGCGATGCCCGCGCGGTTGAGCAGCAGCAGGATCCCCTCCCCTTCGATGAACTCGAAGGCGATGTTCGCGGTGTTGGGCAGCCGCTCGCGGGGATTGCCGGTGACGAAGCAGTTCGGGATCCGCTGCAGCAGCCCCTTCTCCAGGCGGTCGCGCAGAGCGGCGACCCGGGTCACCTCGTCGTCCATGTGGAGGAGCGCCAGCTCCGCCGCCTTGCCGAGGCCGACGATGCCGGGGGTGTTCTCGGTGCCGGCGCGGCGGCCGCGTTCCTGGTGGCCGCCCTTCAACAGCGAGCGGAAGCGGCTGCCGCGACGGACGTAGAGGGCGCCGATGCCCTTGGGCCCGTGCAGCTTGTGGCCGGAGAGCGAGAGCAGGTCGATCGCCGTCGACTTCAGATCGATCGGAATCTTGCCGACCGCCTGGACCGCGTCGGTGTGGAAGACCGCGCCGACCGCCTTGGCCATCTCGGCGAGTTCGGCGACCGGGAAGATCGTGCCGGTCTCGTTGTTGGCCCACATGATCGAGACCACCGCGGTCTTCTGCGACAGCGCGGCGCGATAGGCCTCGAGATCGAGCAGGCCCTGCCCGTCGACCGGGATCACGTGGACGCGGATGCCGCGGGTCTTCTCGAGGTGGGAGAGAAGCGCCAGCACCGCCGGATGCTCGACGGCGGAAGTGACGATCTCGTCGCGGTCGGGGGCGGCTTCCAGCGCCGAGAGGATGGCGGTGTTGTCGCTCTCGGTGCCGCCGGAGGTGAAGACGATCTCGTGGTCGTGCTCGGCGCCGAGCAGGGCGGCGAGGCCGGCGCGCGCTTGTTTCACTGCGCCGCCGACTGAGGCGCCGAAGGCGTGCATCGAGGAGGGATTGCCGAACTGTTCGGTGAAATAGGGCAGCATCGCCTCGACCACCGCCGGGTCGCAGCGGGTGGTGGCGTTGTTGTCGAGATAGACGGGGGTGGGCATCGTGTCTCTCCTCGTGAAATCTCTGCGACCGTCCAGGATCGCGATCGATCGCCTTCGCCGCCGCGACCTCTCCCGTCGTTCCCGGCGGCGCGTCGGCGCCGGGAAGGGAACCCATCGACGCCGCGACGCGTCGAAACTCTCCTGGGTCCCCTTCCCCTCCGCTTCGCTCCGGCCGGGGACGACGGGAGAGGTCGGGGCGGGTTCCCAGTCGTTTCCGGACTCGGGCGGTCTTCGCTTCGCCCCGGACCGAGATCTCCGCGGGTCTCGGATCCGGGGGGGCCGCCCTCATTTCACCGGGATCACCCGGAGCGGCAGGCCGGTTGCGGCGATCAGCTTCTCCTGGACGCCGCCGACGGTGAGCGAGGCCATCTGACAGCCGACGCAGGCGCCGGTCAGCTCGACCACCACGGTGTTGCCGTCGACGTCGACCAGTTCGCAGTCGCCGCCGTCGCGCTTCAGGAAGGGACGGATCTCGTCGAGCGTCGCCTCGATCAGCCGGATCTTCTGGACGGTGGTCATCCGGGTCGCGGCGACCGGCTTCTCGAGCACCGCGACGTCGCCGCCGACGGCGATCGGGGCCGGCGCCGGCTTCGCCACGACGATCTCGGAGACCGGCTTCAACTCGATCGGCTGCGGCGCCGCCGCCTTCGGGCGGGCCTTCTGCTTCAGGCTCTTCGGGTCGACCGAGCCGACGCGGTAGGCCTCGGCCGCGGCGAGCAGCCCTTCGGCGACCATCGCGGCGTTGATCTCGGCCAGCACCGCCTCGATCTTCTCGAAACAGGTCAGGCAGCCGCCGCCGGCCTTGGTGTAGTTGGTGACCTCCTCGACCCGGGTCAGCCGGTTGGCCCTGACCGCCCGCTCGATCTGCCCGGCGTCGACGCCGAAGCACTTGCAGACCAGCTCGCCCTCTACGTGGTCGTCGTTCCAGGTCTCGCCGCGGAAGTTCGCCACCGCCGCCTGGAGGGCCTCCCAGCCCATCACCGAGCAGTGCATCTTCTCCGGCGGCAGGCCGCCGAGGAAGTCGGCAATGTCCTGGTTGGAGATCGACAGCGCCTCTCGAATCGTCTTGCCGAGGATCAGTTCGGTCAGCGCCGAGGACGAGGCGATCGCCGAGCCGCAGCCGAAGGTCTGGAACTTCGCCGCCTCGATCACTTCGGTCTCGGGATCGATCCGCAGCATCAGCTTCAGGGCGTCGCCACAGGCGATGGCCCCGACCTCGCCGACCGCGTTGGCGGTCTCCAGCACGCCGGCGTTGACCGGATCGAAGAAGTAGTCCTTGACCTTGTCGGTGTAGTCCCACATCGCCGGATCTCCCCGCTTCAGCCGAAGGACTTGCCGCACGAACACTTCGAGGCGGCGTTCGGGTTGTCGAAGACGAAGCCCGAGCTCTCCAGGCCGGTGACGAAGTCGACGGTCATTCCGGCCACCAGCGATTGGGAGCCGGCATCGACCCACACCTTGACGCCGCCCTGCTCGATCACAGCATCGCCGTCGCGGGTGACGGCCTCGAGCCCCATCAGGTACTTGAACCCGGCGCAGCCGCCGGCTTCGACCATGATGCGCAGGCCCTCGGCGGGTACCGTGGCGCGGGCGAGTGCCTGCCGGACGGCGGCGACGGCGCTTTCGGTCAATTGGATCATCGCGGACCCCCTCGGTCTCGATTGCGGTCGAGAGAAGGATCGCAAGGCCCGTGCCAGTCCGGAATTCCACGCATAATCAAAGGAATCGGTCGAGATGCCGGTGTCGGCTTCGCGACATCGGTGGCTTTGCGACATGTCGACAGGGCGACAGCCGGCACGAGACGACGACGCCCGCCGGGGTGGGCGGGCGTGGCGTGGCGGTCCGCGGGGGTGGCGCGAAACGGGACCTCAGGCGGCGCGGCGGCGGCCGGCGGCTTCGGTCGCCTCGACGATCAGACCGTACCAGCCGAGGCCGCGATAGGTCTCGTAGCCTAGCGTCAGGTGGAAGGCGATCGAGCGGCCGGCGGCATCGACGTCGAAGCCGGAGGTGCGGCCGCGCGGATCGAAGGCGATCCGCTCAGAGAGGACGCCGACGCCGTCGGACGCGGCGATCACCCGCCGTTCGCGGTCGACGATCAGCACCCGGGTGCGGTCGCGGCGGGTGGGATCGATCCGCACACCCTCGACGATGGTCTTCGCCTGGGCCTCCCAATCGAAGTGGATGGCGAGCAGGCCGACGGTGCGGCCGTGGCCGTCGCCGTCGAGGCGCACCGGGGTGGCGAAGGTCGAGACCTGGGCACCGCCGAGCAGCGGCTCGCGAGCGATGTCCTCGGCGTGGAAGTCGTCGCCGGTGGCGAGCCCGCGGGCGGCGCGAAACCACGGCCGGTCGGCGACGCTCGCTCCGGCGACCGCGAACCGGTCGGGACGGCCGGAGGCGAGGATCCGGCCGTCGGTGTCGGTCAGCCAGATGTCGAGGTAGACGGTGTAGGCGCGCAGGATCACGCCGAGACGATGCGAGGCGAAGCCGGCGAGATCGTCGGACGGGGTGGTGGCGGCATCGACGACGGCGCTGTCGGTCGCCCACCAGCGGACGTCGCAGGAGCGTTCGTAGAGATTGCGGTCGATCAGTTCGATGGCATTGAGCGCCTGGTCGACCAGCCGCGAGCCGTGGGCGGTCGAAGCCATCGACTGGGCCATGGACGACAGCCGTTCGATCTCGCCGCCGAGTTCGGCCTCGAGCCCGACCGCCAGTTCGTCGACCTCTTCGGAGATCGCGCGGACCTCCTGGCTGACCACCGCGAAGCCGCGCCCGGCGTCGCCCGCCCGGGCCGCCTCGATCAACGCGTTGAGGGCGAGGATCTTCATCCGCCGGGTGATGGCGCGGATGTCGCCGACCTTCTTCATGGTCACGTCGCGGGCGCCGTCGGCCCGTTCGACGATCCCCTCGACGGTGACCCCGCTCGTGTCGGCGACGGCTTTCCCTGCGATCATCCGAGCCCCCCGGCTACTCCTCTTCGATGCCGAGAATGGCGTGGTCCGCGTTAATCCTCTCCTAAGGGAACATCGTGCGACGGCCACTTCTCGATGCATGCTCAACATTCATGCAAACAGTCCCGAAAACGGCGGGTTTCGGCACGTTCGCATACGATTTCCAAAACGCGGAGCCCCCCGTCGGCGGGGCCGGCGGGGGGCTCTGGCGGAACGGGTGTACCCGTCGAGGGTGGATCAGATGTGGACGGCGCGACCTTCCGAGTCGAGCACCGCCTCGTGCATCATCTCCGACAGGGTCGGGTGCGGGAACACGGTGTGGATCAGATCCTCCTCGGTGGTCTCGAGGTTCATCGCCACGACGTAGCCCTGGATCAGTTCGGTGACGTCGGCGCCGATCATGTGGGCGCCGAGCAGCCGGCCGGTCTTCTTGTCGAAGATCACCTTGATCATCCCCTCCGGCTCGCCCATGGCGATCGCCTTGCCGTTGCCGACGAAGGGGAAGCGGCCGACCTTGATCTGGAAGCCGGCGGCCTTGGCCTTGGCCTCCGAATAGCCGACCGAGGCGACCTGCGGCTGCGAGTAGGTGCAGGCCGGGATCTTGGTCTTGTCCATCGGGTGGGGATGCTTGTCGGCGATCGCCTCGACGCAGATGATGCCCTCGTGTTCGCCCTTGTGGGCGAGCATCGGCGGGCCGGCGACGTCGCCGACGGCGTAGATGCCGGGGACGCTGGAGCGGCCGAACGGATCGGCGACGACGCAGCCGCGCTCGGTCTTGACGCCCATCCGCTCGAGCCCGAGGTTCTCGACGTTGCCGACGACGCCGACCGCCGAGATCACCCGATCGACGATGATCTGGCGACGCACGCCGTTCTTGTCCTCGAGCGTGGCGGTGACGCTGTCGGAATGACGCTCCAGACCGACCACCTTGGTCTCGGTGTGGATCTTGAGGCCGGACTTGGCGAAGCTCTTCTGGGCGAAGGCCGAGATCTCGGCGTCCTCGACCGGCAGCACCCGGTCCATCACCTCGACCACCGTCACGTCGACGCCGAGGGCGTTGTAGAAGGTGGCGAACTCGATGCCGATGGCACCCGAGCCGACGACCAGCATCGACTTCGGCACGATCTTCGGGGCGAGCGCGTCGAAATAGGTCCAGACCAGCTTGCCGTCCGGCTCGAGGCCGGGGACGACGCGCGGCTTGGCGCCGGTCGACAGGATGATGTGCGGGGCGCGGTAGTCGCCGGCGCCGAGCGCACCCTTCGGGGCGGGGGCGTCGGACGGTGTGACGGTCAGCGCGCCGGGGGTGGTGAGCTGGGCCCTGCCCCAGATCACGTCGACCTTGTTCTTCTTCAGGAGGAAGCCGACGCCGGTGTTGAGCTGGCCGGAGACGCCGCGGGACCGCTTGACGATCGCCTCGAGGTCGAAGGACGGGTTCTCGACCGACAGACCGAAGGCCGAGGCGTGCTTCATGAACTGATAGATCTCGGCCGAGCGCAGCAGCGCCTTGGTCGGGATGCAGCCCCAGTTCAGGCAGATGCCGCCGAGATGCTTGGCTTCGACGATCGCCGTCTTGAAGCCGAGCTGGGCGGAGCGGATCGCGGTGACGTAGCCGGCAGGGCCGGCACCGATCACGATGACGTCGTAGGTGGACATGAAATCACTCCCGGTGACATCGGCGGCGGCGCCGAACTGAAGGCGATCCGCCCGTTCATGGGTCGTCCGCGCCGGCCCGCCTCCCTCCCCCTCGCGGGGAGGGTGGCCCGCCCGGAGGGCGGGTCGGGTGGGGTTGGTTCAGACTGTCTCGGCATTCGTGGAAGATCGCCTCGACGACTCCGTCGAGATGTTCCACCACGTCGTGGTTCCAGAAGCGAAGGACACGGAACCCCCTGCCCTTCAGCCAATCGTCGCGCACCCGGTCGGATGCGGCGGTCTCGACGGCGTGCTGGCCTCCGTCGAGTTCGATCACCAGACGCGCCGCGAGCCAGGCGAAGTCGGCGATGTAGGGACCGATCGACGCCTGACGGCGAAAACCGGCTCCCGCTCGGTTCAGTGCGCGCAGGCGCCACCAGAGCCGCATCTCGACGTCGGTCGCATCGCGCCGCAGACGCTTCGCCCGCGCCCGTGTCCAGGGATCGATCGAGGTACGCGCCATGAGAGTTTCACTCGCGGCCGATCACCCCACCCGGCTCGCTGCCGCTCGCCACCCTCCCCGCAAGGGGGAGGGTAGGCCAACTGCGGCGACGCCGGCTCACACCAGCATCGACATCGGCGCCTCGACCAGCGCCTTGAACGCCTGCAGCAGTTGGGCGCCGAGTGCACCGTCGACGGCCCGGTGATCGACCGACAGGGTCACGGTCATCGCCGTCACCACCGCCGGAGCACCGTCCTTGACCACCACCCGCTGCTCGCCCGCACCGACCGCCAGGATCGAGGCGTGCGGCGGGTTGATGATCGCCGCGAACTCCTTGATCCCGAACATGCCGAGGTTCGACACGGCGGTCGAACCGCCCTGATACTCCTCGGGCTTCAGCTTGCGCGTCTTGGCGCGGGCCGCGTAGTCCTTCATCTCGGTCGAGATCGCCGACAGCGTCTTCTGGTCGGCCTTGCGGACCACCGGGGTGATCAGACCGCCGGGGATCGACACCGCGACGCCGACGTCGGCGTGATGGTGCCGCAGCATCGCCTGGTCGGTCCAGGTGACGTTCGCGTCGGGCACCCGGACCAGCGCCAGGGCCAGCGCCTTGATGACGAAGTCGTTGACCGACAGCTTGAAGGCCGGCTTGCCGTCCTTCAGCGGGGCGCCAGCGTTGAGCTGACCGCGCAGCGCCAGCAGCGCGTCGAGCTCGACGTCGACCGTCAGGTAGAAGTGCGGAACGGTCAGCTTCGATTCCATCAGCCGCTTGGCGATGGTCCGGCGCATGCCGTCGTGCGGGATCGTCTCGTAGGAGCCCGGCTCGAACATCCGCTGGACGACGTCGTCGGCGAGACCCGACGGCAGCGCCGCGGCGGGCTTCGGGGCGGCCGGG
>CALFRR010000020.1 GCA_937919435.1 uncultured Alphaproteobacteria bacterium
AGAGTTGGGCGCTGCCGCTGGCGATCATCCTGATCGTGCCGCTGTCGGTCGGCGCCGCACTGCTCGGCATCAAGATGATGGGCATGGACAACAACGTCCTGACCCAGATCGGTCTGATCGTGCTGGTCGGCCTCGCCGCCAAGAACGCCATCCTGATCGTCGAGTTCGCCTCCGAAGGCGAGGTGCAGAACCGCAACGGCCCGGTCGCCGCGGTGATCGAGGCCTGCCGGCTGCGCCTCCGGCCGATCCTGATGACCGCCTTCGCCTTCATCCTCGGCGTCGTGCCGCTGGTGATCGCGGTCGGTCCGGGCGCCGAGATGCGCCGGGCGCTGGGCACCGCGGTGTTCTACGGCATGCTCGGCGTGACCTTCTTCGGCCTGTTCCTGACGCCGGTGTTCTACGTCACCATCCGCAAGACGCTCGGCTGGTTCCGCGGACGCGCCAAGCGCCGCGCGGTCGCCGACGCGAGCGCCCGGCGCGGCGCCTGACGCCGCCCGAGCCCCGCAGACCAGACGGAAACGGCCGCCGGATCACCTCCGGCGGCCGTTTCGCATTCTCCACGTTCGATCGCACGGGGCCTCACGCGACGGCCGCCACCGGGCGGCCGGTCCGCACGCCCGCCCCCGGCGCCTCACCGGTCAGCCGACCACGCGGCGGGCCAGTTGATCGCCCGCGTCCTCGGCGACCAGCCGGGCGAGCAGATCGTCGAGCGGTTCCGGCCGGGCGATGTGATAGCCCTGGGCCATGTCGACGCCGATCTCCTTCAAAGCGGCGAGCGTCTCGGCATCCTCGACGAACTCGGCGATGGTCGTCGCGCCGAGTTTGTGGCCGATGTCGTTGATCGATTCGACGATCGCCCGGTCGACGAAGTTGCCGGTGAGTTTGCGCACGAAACCGCCGTCGATCTTCAGGTAGTCGATCGGGAACTGTTCGAGATAGGCGAACGAGCTGAGCCCGGTGCCGAAGTCGTCGAGCATGATCGCGAAGCCGGCGGCGCGCAGATCCTCGACCAGACGACCGGCGTGGGTCAGGTTGTTGATCAGCGACGTCTCGGTGATCTCGAAGTGGATCCGGTGCGGCGGCAGCGCGGAGCGATCGAGTTCGGCGGTGAGGAAGTCGGTGAGACCGGGATCGTCGAGCGAATTGGCCGACAGGTTGATCGACACCGACAGCCGCGGCACCGCCAGGATCGCCCGATCGTAGTGGGCGAGCACCTGATGGACCACCCAACGGTCGATCGCAGCCATCAGGCCGTAGCGTTCCGCCGCCGGGATGAAGGCCCCCGGCAACTGGAGCTCGCCGTTCTCGTCGATCATCCGCACCAGCAGCTCGGCATGCCGGTTGAGCCGGCCCGACGGCCGCAGGTCGGTGATCGTCTGGGCATGGACGACGAACCGCCCGGCATCGAGCGCCGCGCGAATGCCGGCGGCGGTGTAGAGCTCGTGGTGATGCCGCCGGGCGTCGCCCTCCGAGGCGTGGTAGACCGAGACCCGGTTGCGCCCCGCCGCCTTGGCGGCGTAACAGGCGACGTCGGCCCGGCTCATCACGTCGGCCCCGAGCGGCGTCTCGCCGTCGATCCGCGCCAGTCCGATCGAGGCGCCGACCTCATAGACCCGCCCGTCCCAGGAGAACCGTGTCCGGCCGATCCGCTCGAGCAGCCGCTCGGCGATCCTCTCCGTCTCGTCGATCGGACAATCGACCAGCACCACGCCGAATTCGTCGCCGCCGAGCCGCGCCACGACGTCCTGCGGCCGCATCGTCTCGCGGATCACCCGCCCGATCTCGCGCAGCAGCACGTCGCCGGCGGCGTGCCCGGCGGTGTCGTTGATGATCTTGAAGCGATCGAGATCGAGGAACAGCAGCGTGTGCCGCCGGTCGCCGGTCAGCGCAGCGCACAGCTCGCCGAGCCGCCGTTCGAAGCTGGTCCGGTTGAGCAGGCCGGTCAGTGCGTCATGGGCGGCGAGCTGGGCGAGTTCGCGTTGCAGGGTCCGCGCCCGGGTGACGTCCTGGAACACCAGCACCGCGCCGAGCAGATCGCCGTTCGGCCGGCGCACCGGCGAAGCCGACACCTTCACGTCGACCCGCGTTCCACCGCGCCCGACGAGCAGCAGTCCCTCCTCCCGGGCGACCCGGTGGAGCCGGGCGAGGCAGCTCTCGACGACGCTGTCGACCGAACGGTCGGTCGCCTCGTCGACCAGACGGAAGACCAGATCGCACGACCGCCCGAGCGCCGCGGTCGCCGACCAGCCGGTCAGTGCTTCCGCGCTCGGATTGACGAAGGTCACCCGGCCCTCCGCGTCGGTGCAGATGACGCCGTCGCCGATCGACTGCAGGGTGATCCTCAGCCGCTCCTTCTCCTGCTGGAGCGCATCGGTCAACTGGCGATGCTCGGTGATGTCGGTGTGGGTGCCGATCATGCGCAGGGGCCGGCCGTCCTCGTCCCGGACGATCACCTTGCCGCGGTCGAGGATCCAGATCCAACGCCCGTCCTTGTGGCGCATCCGGAACTCGCACTCGAACTGCTCGGTCAGCCCTTCGAGATGCAGGTGTTCCTGATGGAGGAGGTGCGACAGGTCGTAGGGGTGGACGAGATCGAACCAGGCATCCGCCTCGTTCGACAACTCGCCCGGCTCGTAGCCGAGCATCCGCGACCAGGTCTCCGAATAGAAGGTCCGCCCCGCACGATAATCGTGGTCCCAGACGCCCTGTCCGGCGCTCTCCAGCGCGAAGTTCCAGCGGCTCTCGCTCTCCTCGAGCGCCTTCTCGGTGCGCCGCCGGGCCCCGATGTCCTGCATCTGGGCGATCAGATAGAGCGGCTTGCCGGTCGCTTCGTCGCGCACCGCCGAGACCGCGATGAACGTCCACAGCGCCCGCCCGTCCTTGTGCAGAAACTGTTTCTCGAGCGCGTACTCGTCGTACTCGCCGGAGATCAGCTTTCCGAGCCGTGGCAGGACGTTGTCGTGGTCCTCCGGCGCGGTGATCTGGTCGGGCCGCAGCCCGATCAACTCGTGCGGTCCGTAGCCGAGGAACTCGCAGAGCGCCCGATTGGCCGAGATGCAGCGACCGTCGAGATCGAGCAGCGCCATGCCGAACGGCGAATGGTTCATCGCATCGCGGAAGTAGGTCTCGCTGGTCGAGATCTTGTTGCGCTCTTCGCGCAGGTCGCCGACCAGACGGGCGATGCAGTAGGGCAGCAGCACCACGACCGCGGTCCACGGCGCCAGCACGATCCCCAGCACCGCCGTCGACGGGCTGGCGGCGATGTGGCCGAATCGGCCGGCGAGCAGAATGGCCGCCACCTCGCCGAGACCGGTGATCGCGGTCGCCAGCGGCCCGCGCCGGACCGAGGCGATCAACGGCGGCACGATGACGATCATCGTCGCCTGATGCAGCACCACCGCCGACAGCCAGACCACGACCACGACCGACCCGGCGATCAGCGCGTTCTCGATCCAGGCCCGTCGGAGAAACAGGCTCCGCAGGTTCGCGGCCGAGAGTGCGTCGACCGGCGGCGCCATCACGGCGGCACCGGTCATCGCCGCGATCCAATAGGCCAGGCCCCAGCCGATCCATCCGCCGGCCGCGGCGGCGTCGAGGCCGGTCGCGTGCAGCGGCATACAGATCAACGAGGCGATGCCGCCCACCAGAACCAGATTGCGCAACAGCCCGGCGATCGAGACGTCGTCGCGGCCCGCACCGAACCGATCGAGCAGGAGCAGACCGACGGCGACTTCGACGAACTCCAGCGCGTCCGCACGGAAGGCCGCGATCGGCGGATCCATCGGCAGACGAGCCAACCACCCGGTCACGACGAGGGCGAGCATCGGCCACGAGAGCCGCGCACCGGTCAGCCGCCAGAGACCGAAGGTCGCGAGCGCCACGGACGGCCAGATCCGCAACGCCACGTCGGGCGTACGGATGAGATACTCGCCGAAGAGCACGAAGACCGCGTGCCCCGCGACGAGAAAGGCGGCTGCCGACGGACGCCCCACTTTCCGTCCCTCTCGTGACGAGGCGACCTTTCGAGGTCGGCCTCATTTCGCGGAATGATCGCGTATACAAAACTAAAATTCTGTGAACCGGGCGAGATATTCGAGTGCAGTACGCAGCCGGTCAAATACTGGTGCGCGGCGGCACCCGGTCATCGAATTGGAATTCCACTCCATTCGAAACGATCACGAATACGCGTGTTAATCATTTGTAAATCACACTGAGGCAGAGAATTTTGTTGAAAATGATCGCAGTTCGAACAATTACGCAGCGTAAAGACTGGCGTCTCTTTGGATCTAGAACTTTTGTATTATCATTCCGCACCACAGACATCCCCGACATCTCGAAGAGATACGTACCGGAGCACGACGACATGCAAGACGTTCACAGTGCCGACCTCGCACGACGCCTCGCCTTCGCGCGCATCGATCGAGAAACGTCCGAAACTCTGCGGGAGGTGTGGCCGCTCGTCGAACCGATCCTGCCGGAGCTCCTACGGCGGTTCTACGCCCACCTGTCCGGGGAAGCCGTGCTCGCACGGCTGATATCCGGTCGATCGCAAGATCTCGCCACAGCCCAGAAGCGTCATTGGGAGCGTGTGTTCTCGGGCCGTTTCGACGAAGACTATGCTCGTTCGGTCCGGGCGATCGGGGCTGCCCACCACCGCATCGGGTTGGAACCGCGTTGGTATGTCGCCGGCTACCAATACGTCCTCAACGAGGTGATGGCTCATCTGGTGTCGCTCGACCGCCTTCGCGGCCGCCGTCTCACCCGTCGCCTCAGAGCGGTGAACCAAGCGGTGATGCTCGACATGGATCTGGCGATCTCGGTCTATCAGGAGGTGTTGATCGAGGAGCGCAGCCGTCACGCGAAATACGTCGACGACCAGATCTCGAGCTTCCGCGGCGCCGCCGAAAGCCTGCTCGGTGAGGTCGACGGCAACACCCGCCGCATGTCGAAGACCGCCGGCGATCTGAAGAGCGTCGCGGCCAACGCCCGGGAACAGGCGACCGGCGCGGCCGTGGCGGCGGAAGAGACGTCCACCATGGTCCAGTCGGTCGCCTCCGCCTCGGAGGAGCTCAACGCCGCGATCGCCGAGATCGCCCGTCAGATCGCCTCGGCGACCGGCATCGTCTCGCGCGCCAACACCATGACCGCCGACATGGCGGGGTCCGTCACCAGCCTCGCCACGTCCGGCGACAAGATCGGCGCGGTGGTCGGCCTGATCCAGGCGATCGCCGCCCAGACCAATCTGCTCGCGCTCAACGCGACCATCGAAGCCGCCCGCGCCGGCGAGGCCGGCCGCGGCTTCGCGGTGGTGGCCAGCGAAGTGAAGAACCTCGCCGGCCAGACGGCAAAAGCGACCGAGGAGATCTCCCGGCAGGTCGGTGACATCCAGACCGGCACCACCCGGGCGGTCGCCGCCATCGAGGAGATCGGCGGCGTGATGCGCGACATCGGACGGGTGACCGCGTCGATCGCCGCGGCGGTCGAGGAGCAGGGCGCGGTGACCGGCGAGATCGCACGGTCGGTGCATCAGGCCGCGGACGGGACCGCGATCCTGTCGAGGAACGTTTCCGAGGTGGAGACGGTGATCACCCGGACCCGCGACGGCGCCGACGCCGTCGACGAGACCGCGGTTTCCTACGCCCACCAGATGCAGATGCTGGCCGACACGGTGCGCGACTTCCTCGCGCGGCTCCAGAGCGGCGGCGAACCCGCCACCGACCGGCGGCGCGCCGGCTGAGGCGCCGCGCCGCAGCCGCGATCACGATCAGATGATGCGGCGCACCCTGGTGGAGCGCGCGAGGTGTGGCCATATCGGGGGAAATCCCGCCGACGCGGGATTTCCCCTCGGCCGTTTCTCCTCCCATCGGGATCACTCCTCATGACCGACCTCTTCTCTCCGCTCGTCGTCGGCGATCTCACCCTGCCGAACCGGATCGTCATGGCGCCGCTCACCCGGTGCCGCGCCGCCCCCGGCCGGGTGCCGAACGCACTCAACGCCGAGTACTACGCCCAGCGGGCCGGCGCCGGCCTGATCATCTCCGAGGCCACCGCCGTCACCCCGCAGGGCGTCGGCTATCCCGACACCCCCGGCCTGTGGAGCGAAGCCCAGATCGAGGGCTGGAAGCTCGTCACCGATGCCGTCCATGCGAAGGGCGGGCTGATCTTCGCCCAGCTCTGGCACGTCGGCCGGATCTCCGACCCGATCTACCTGAACGGCGAGCTGCCGGTCGCCCCGAGCGCCGTCCAGCCGGCCGGTCACGTCAATCTGGTCCGCCCGAAGAAGGACTTCGTCACCCCGCGCGCCCTCGACGCCGACGAGATCCCGGCGATCGTCGCCGCCTATGCGGAAGCCACGAAGAACGCCCGCCGCGCCGGCTTCGACGGTGTCGAGGTCCACGCCGCGAACGGCTACCTGATCGACCAGTTCCTCCAGGACAAGACCAACAGGCGCACCGACGCCTACGGCGGTTCGGTCGAGAACCGCACCCGCTTCCTGCTCGAGGTGGTCGACGCCGTGGTCGCCGCCTGGGCCCCCGGCCGGGTCGGCGTCCACCTCGCCCCGCGCGGCGATTCCAACGACGCCGGCGATTCCAACCCGGCGCCGCTGTTCCTCCATGTCGCCACCGAACTCGGCAAGCGGGGGCTCGCCTTCGTCTTCACCCGCGAGTACGAGGGCCCCGACAGCCTCACCCCGGCGATGAAGAAGGCCTTCGGCGGCGTCGTCATCGCCAACGAGAAGTTCACTCAGGAGACCGCCGAGGCGGCGATCGCCGGCGGCCGGGCCGATGCCGTCTCCTGGGGCAAGGCGTTCATCGCCAACCCCGATCTGGTCCACAGGATGAAGATCGGCGCGCCCCAGAACGCCCTCGACTTCGACACGCTCTACGGCGTCGGCGGGATCGGCCCGAAGGGCTACACCGACTATCCGGCGCTCTGACGCGCGCGCCCGCACGCTCACCTTCCGAGAGCCCGCCCCACCCGGCGGGCTCTCGTCGTTTCGGGGCGGCCCCACCCCGCCGCTGCCGAAAACTCGGGCGCCGCGCCTCGCCTTTTCGACTGGCGAAGCTCGGGCCGTCGCCTATTCTGGTTGCGGGCGGCCTCTCCACCGCCCGTCAGGGAGGAGACCCCATGGCGCCCCGCGGCACCGCCCGTCGCGTGATCCACGACGGCGAGACCCACGTCTTCGACGACCTCGGCACGCTGCTCGCCTGCGCCTCGCCGCGCCGCTCCGGCGACGAGGGCGCCGGCATCGCCGCCGCCTCGGCCCGCCGCCGGGTCGCCGCCCGGATGGCGCTCGCCGACACTCCGCTCACCGCCTTCCTCGAGGAGCCGGTGATCCCCTACGAGATCGACGAGGTCACGCGGCTGATCCTCGACGGCCACGACGCGGCGGCCTTCGCGCCGGTCGCTTCGATGACCGTCGGCGGGTTCCGCGAGTACCTGCTCGGCTGGGAGGCCGACACCGCCGCGCTCACGCGCCTCGCCCCCGGTCTGACCCCGGAGATGGTCGCCGCGGTGTCGAAGCTGATGACCAACGGCGATCTCGTCGCGGTCGCCGCCAAGACCCGGGTGGTCACCGGTTTCCGCACCACCGTCGGCCTCGAAGGCTGCCTCGCCGCCCGCCTCCAGCCCAACCACCCGACCGACGACCTCGCCGCGATCGCCGCCGCCACTCTCGACGGCCTCGTCTTCGGCATGGGCGACGCGGTGATCGGCATCAACCCGGCCGGCGACAACCTCGCCACCACCATCGGCCTGCTCGAGATGCTCGACGGGCTCCGGCAGAAGCTCGCGGTGCCCACCCAGTCCTGCGTCCTCGCCCACGTCACCACGACGCTGCAGGCGATCGACAAGGGCGCGCCGGTCGACCTCGTCTTCCAGTCGATCGCCGGCACCGAGGCCGCCAACGCCGGCTTCGGCGTCACCCTGTCGCTGCTCGCGGAAGCCCGCGAGGCGGCGCTTTCGCTGAAGCGCGGCACGGTCGGCGAGAACGTCATGTATTTCGAGACCGGCCAGGGCTCGGCGCTCTCCGCGGACGCCCATCACGGCATCGACCAGCAGACCCTCGAAGCCCGCGCCCAAGCCGTCGCCCGCGCCTTCTCGCCGTTGCTGGTCAACTCGGTGGTCGGCTTCATCGGCCCTGAATATCTCTACGATTCCAAGGAGATCATCCGCGCCGGCCTGGAGGACCACTTCACCGGCAAGCTGATGGGCGTGCCGATGGGCATCGACGTCTGCTACACCAACCACGCCGAGGCCGACCAGGACGACATGGACACCCTCGCCCTGCTGCTGGCGCAGGCGGGGGTCAACTTCTTCATCGCGGTGCCCGGCGCCGACGACATCATGCTCAACTACCAGAGCCTGTCGCACCACGACGTGCTGCGCCTGCGCCATCTCCTGAAGCTGAAGCCGGCCCCGGAGTTCGCCGCCTGGCTCGCCGCGACCGGGCTCGCCGATGCCGCCGGCCGGGTGCCGCCGCTCGCCCCGACCGCCGCCCCGGTCGCCCGTCTGCTCGCCGCCGGAGGTGCGCGATGACCACCCTGCCGACCGACGATCCCTTCGCCGTCCTGCGCAGCCTCACCCGCGCCCGGATCGGCCTCGGCCGGGCCGGCGACGGTCTGCCGACCGCACCGCTCCTCGCCTTCCAGATGGCCCATGCGGCGGCCCGCGACGCCGTCCACGGTGCCGTCGACTTCGCCCGCCTCGCCGATGCGCTGGCGCCGCATCCGACCGTCGAGGTGGCCAGTGCCGCGGCCGATCGCGCCCTCTACCTGCGCCGTCCCGACCTCGGCCGGCGTCTCGCCGAGACCGCCGCCGAGCGGCTGCCGGCCGGTCCCTTCGACGTGGTGATCGTGATCGGCGACGGCCTGTCGGCCTCGGCGGTGGAGACCAATGCGGTGCCGACCGCGCTGGCGCTCGCCGAGCGGCTCGCCGATCTGTCGCTCGGCCCGATCGTCCTCGCCTCGCAGGCGCGGGTGGCGCTCGGCGATCCGATCGGTGCGGCGATGAACGCCGAGGTGGTGGTGATGCTGATCGGCGAACGTCCCGGCCTGACTGCCGCCGATTCGCTCGGCGCCTATCTGACCTTCCGCCCGGTCCCCGGCCGGCGCGACAGCGAGCGCAACTGCGTCTCCAACATCCACGCCCACGGCCTGCCGCCGACGGTCGCCGCCGACCGCCTCGCCTGGCTCGTCCGTGCCGCGATCCGCCTCGGCCTCTCCGGCATCGACCTCAAGGAGGACGCCCCCGGCGCGCTTCCCCCCGCCGAGCCGCCGCCCGCGCTGACCTGATCCCCGGGAGCCGCACCGGGCTCTCGCCGCGCGCCGAGGGACGCCCCCTCGGCGGATCGGGAGTCGGACGGGCACGGACGCGCTTCTCGGCGAACGCCCTTTCGAAGGACCTCGGCATCGTCCGAAGCCGTGACGGATGGCCGGTGACGGCGCTGCGACAGCGCCGCGCAGGGGGCCGTCACCCCGGATCGGAGCGTCGCGAAGGGGAGCAGGTCGTGCGCCCGAGACGCGCGGACGCGCCCCCCTGATGCCCTCCCGGTGCGGTCGCATCGTTCGAGGCATCGGCGAGCGGCCGGCGAAACCGCGCCGCAAACACGACCCACACGGACCGTCGTCCCCGGCCGGAGCGCAGCGGAGGGGAAGGGGACCCACACGACGCCACCGCGCCGCGCGAGTGCTGTTGGCTCCCCCTCCCCTCCGCCCCTGCGGAGCTCCGGCCGGGGACGACGGCGGGAGCGTGGCGGCCGGACCGAGGGTCATCTCGGTGCGCGACGATCCCCCCGGAATCGCCGCCGCTGCGACGTTGCGGCTCGTCCGAGGCTCCGCTCGGCCGCTCCCCGCGGCATCGCGGCGCTTGACCACGAGCCCCTCGCGGGACCATCCGGCGCCATGGCGAACTCGATCGACATCTTCTATGCCAGCCACGACGGTCAGACCCGACGGATCGTCGATGCGCTCGCCCGCCATCTGACCGGGACCGGCGCGGCCGTCGGGGTCCACGACCTCGCCGACGGCGAGCCGCCGGTGGTCCCCGGCGGCGCCGGGATCACCGTGCTCGCGGCGCCGATCCGTTACGGCCGGCCGCTGCCGATCGCCGACCGCTTCCTGCGCCGGATCGCCCCGCTGATCGACCGGCGCCGCTTCGCCCTGGTGCTGGTCAGCCTCTCCGCGCGCAAGCCGAACCGCGACACGCCGGCCGGCAACCCGCCGCTGCGCCGCTGGATGGCACGCCGTGGCGTCGAACCGGCGATCGCCCGGGCGGTGGCCGGTCGCCTCGCCTACCCCGACTACACCTGGTACGACCGGGCGATGATCCGGCTGATCATGACCATTTCGAAGGGGCCGACCGATCCGACGGCCACCGTCGAATACACCGACTGGCGGGCGGTGGAGACTCTCGCCACCGAGATCGCCGCCCTCGCCGATACGGCTACGGCGCCGGCGTGAGCCGGAGCCGACGGCGCTTCGACGTCTGCGCCCGCAGGGCCGCCGCGCACCACCGCCGACCGGCACGAGAGACGCTCCTCCTGCACCCTCCCCGCGAGATCAGAGCGACGGCTCGTCCGGCGCGAAGGGCTCCAGCCCCGGGAAGGTCGCCTGCCCGGGCAGCGCCTCGATCAGCGCGCGGGTGTAGGGATGGCGCGGCGCGCCGAACACCTCGGCCACCGGCCCGGTCTCGACGATCCGCCCCGCCTGCATCACCGCCACCCGATCGGCGATGCGGGCAGCTACCCGCAGATCGTGGGTGATGAAGATCACCGCCAGATCGAAGCGGCGTTTCAACTCGTCGAGCAACCGCAGCACCTGCGCCTGGACCGACACGTCGAGCGCCGAGACCGCCTCGTCGGCGATCAGGATCTCCGGATCGAGGGCCAGCGCCCGGGCGAGCGAGATCCGCTGGCGCTGGCCGCCGGAGAACTCGTGCGGGAACCGGTCGGCGACCGCCGGATCGAGCCCGACCAGCGTCAGCAGTTCGGCGACCCGCGCCGCCACCTCGGCCGGATCGCGCCCGGCGGCGAGCGGCCCGGCGGCGATCGCCGCGCCGATCCGCCGGCGCGGATTCAGCGCGCTCCACGGATCCTGGAAGACCATCTGGATTCGCCGCCGCAGCACCCGCAGCGCCTCGCCGCCGTGGCCGGCGACGTCGATCCCGTCGATCCGCACCGTGCCGGCGTCCGGCTCGACCAGCCGGACCAGACAGCGCGCCAGCGTCGACTTGCCCGATCCGCTCTCGCCGACCACCGCCAGGGTCTCGCCACGCGCCAGATCGAGGTCGACGTCGACCACCGCGTCGATCTCGCGGACCCGGCGGAACAGCCCCTGCCGCTCCGCGTGCCGCTTCGACAGACCGCGCACCTCGAGGATCGGCACCGCGTCGCGCCCGCCCGCCGCCCGCCGTACCGCCTTCGCCGAGGGCACCGCCTCGACCAGAGCGCGGGTGTGGGGATGACGCGGTCGGGCCAGCACCTCGGCGGTCGGCCCGGTTTCGACGATCCGCCCGGCCTGCATCACCGCCACCCGGTCGGCGACGTCGGCGACGATCCCGAGATCGTGGGTGATGAACAGCACTGCGGTGCGGTGCCGGCGCTGCAGATCGCGCACCAGGGCGAGGATCTGCGCCTGGGTGGTGACGTCGAGGGCGGTGGTCGGCTCGTCGGCGACCAGCAGGGCCGGATCGAGGGCCAGCGCCACCGCGATCATCACCCGCTGCCGCTGACCGCCGGAGAGTTGGAAGGGTCGTGCGTCGAAGATCGATTCGGGCTCCGGCAGGCCGACCTCGGCGATCAACGACAGCGCCCGCGCCCGCCGCTCGGCGGCGTCGCCGACGCGATGGGCGACGAACACCTCCTCGATCTGCGGCCCGATCCGCATCAGGGGATCGAGCGCCGTCGCCGGCTCCTGGAACACCATGCCGATCCGCCCGCCGCGCGAGGCGCGCCGCGCCGTCTCGTCGAGCCCCAAGAGATCGACCCCGTCGAGCAGGATCCGCCCGGAGACCACCTCGAGCCCCGGTGCGGTCAGTCCGATCACCGCATCCGCCGTGACCGACTTGCCCGAGCCGCTCTCGCCGACCAGCGCCAGCGTCTCGTCGGCGGCGATCGTCAGCGACAGGTCCTCGACCGCGAAGGCGCGCTCCGCCCCCGCCGGAAGCGCGACGCCGAGATTCTCGATCGACAGGACGGGACGTTCGGCCATGACACCTGCGGCCGCGATCGACGGCACCGGCCGTCCGCGGGGAGGCGCATATTGACCCGGCGGCGGCGCCGGCTCAAGGGCGGGAAACGCGATCTCCGGAACGCCGCCGCCCGGTGCCCACCGAGACGCCGACGGACCGCGGCGGTGCGGCGAAGGACACCGTCGCGTTACGCCCCCCCGTCATCGCCGCGACATGGTGCGCGCGCATCGAAGACCCTCCCGTCCCCGACCAGCGAGGCCGCTTCGATGTCCCTCCCCGTCCTCGGCGCCGCCATGACCGTCGATCTCCTGCCGCTCCACCGCGATTGGCTGATCGAACGGAACCGCGATCTCGAACTCCAGGACTTCTGCTACGCCGAAGTGCTCGACGGCGACTGGCGGCCGATCGCCGAGGCCGCCCGCGCCCGGCTCGACGGCTGGCACGGCCGGCTCGGCATCCACGGGCCGTTCTGGGGCTTCTCGGTCGCCAGCGAGGACCCGGCGGTACGCGCCGTCGTCGGCCGACGTCTCGCGCAGGGGCTCGACGTCTGCGCCGCTCTCGGCGCGAGCCAGATGGTCGTCCATTCGCCGTACACCACCTGGGACCACGACAATCTCGACAACCGGAGGACCGCCCGCGCCCGACTGATCGAACGGGTCCACCTGACTCTCGACGCCGTCGTCGCCCGTGCCGCCGATCAGGGCGTCACCCTGGTGCTCGAGAACATCGAGGACCGCGATCCCGCCGCCCGGGTCGCCCTGGCCGCGACCTTCCCGCGCGAGACGGTGAAGGTGTCGATCGACACCGGCCACGCCCACTACGCCCACCGCGCCCATCGCGCCCCACCGGTCGACTACTTCGTCCATGCCGCGGGGAGCGCCCTCGACCACCTCCACCTCCAGGACGTCGACGGCCACGCCGACCGCCACTGGCACCCCGGCCAGGGCGACATCCGCTGGCACGCGGTGTTCGCGGCGATCGCCCGCTCCGCCGCCTCCCCTCGCCTGATCCTCGAGGTCGAGGATCTCGCCGGCCTGCGCAAGGGCGCCGATCATCTGGTCGGCCTCGGCCTCGCGGTGTGAGCGGCCGCGGCGCCGCCGTCGCTTGCCGCCTCCCGCCGACGGGAGTACCTCGATCGAGACCCCGGCGGCGAAGCCGGGGCGACGCTCCGGGGAGGAAACCGCCATGCCGCTGCTCGCCGCCGATCCGAAGGGCTCCCGCTGGACCGATCTTCCCACCCATCGCGCCTGGCTCACCGCCGAGGCCGACCGGCTCCTCGCCTTCTTCGAGCGCGCCTCGATCGATCCCGCCGGCGGCTTCCACGACCTCGACACCGCCGGCCGGCCGGTCCTCGGCGCCGACGGCGCCCGCCCGCCGCGTCAGCTCCACGCCACCACCCGGATGGTCCACTGTTTCGCCGCCGCCCACCTGATGGGTCGACCCGGCGCCGACGTGATCGTCGACCACGGCATGGACTTCATCT
>CALFRR010000021.1 GCA_937919435.1 uncultured Alphaproteobacteria bacterium
ACCACCGAGATCTACACTCTTTCCCTACACGACGCTCTTCCGATCTCCACCACCGCGTGGTCCGGCAACTCGTCTCCCTCGGCTCCACGGCCGGCGAGCGCGGCCAGCACCCGATCGCGCAGGTCGGCGAGATCGGCGGTGCGGGCGCGGAACACTTCGTCGTCGCTCTCGGCGAAATCGGCGATCTGTTCGTCCATCACCGCGGCGAAGGCATCGGCCGCGGCGGTTCCCGCGCCGATCGCCTCGCGGGCGGCGTCGACCAGATCGTCGTCGTCGAGCAGTTCGCGCTGGAAACCGAGCACTTCGGCGGCGACGTCGTCGCCGGTCGCGCCGATCGCCGCATCGAGCCCGTCGCGGGCGGCGGCCAGCGCCGTCTCGAGCCGTGCGGCTTCCGTCTCCGGATCGCCGACGGCGATCGGTGCGGGCTTCGCCTCGACCCGGCCGGCGAGCCGGACCAAGGGGCCGATCGCCACACCCGGCGCGGCGGCACGGCCGCGCAGCGCGCTCGTCTCACTCATCGGAACCGTCCTCGGGGAAATCAGCCTCGACCAGCGCGGCGAGCGCGGCGGCGGCATCGGTCTCGTCCGGACCGGTCACCCGGAAATGCAGGGTGGCACCCTGCTTGGCCTTCACCTTCATCACCTTGATCAGGCTCTTGGCGGAGGTCCACGGTCCGGCCGGATCGGCGGCGACTTCGACGGAGGATTCGAAGCTCTTGGCCAGCTTGACGAGCTTGACGCTCGGCCGGGCGTGCAACCCGAGCGGATCCTTGAGGACGGCGGCGGAAGTCGTGGTCATCGATCGGGGTCCTGGTACGAGTGTGTGCGGCCGTCCGCCGGTTCCGTGATCGCGGCGCTCCGCGGAGACGTCGCTTCGCCGGCACCGGCCCCTCCCCGCTTTCCCCCCGGGCGTTCGACGCCCGGAGTCCGTGCCCGGGAGGGGCGAGCGGAGATCAGGCCGGAGACAGTTCTTCGGCGGCGGCCTTGACGTCGGCGAGCCGGGCACCGCCCGAGGCTTCGGTCGCCGCCATGATCGCCCCTTCGACGACCGGAGCGTTGCAGATCACCACGAGGTCGCGGCGATCGTCGTCCATCATCTCGATCGCCATCTCGGTGTTGGTCTCGGCACCGCCGAGATCGACCAGCACGGCGACGCCGGCCGGCGACCAGGCGGCTTCGATCGCTTCGATGATCGCCGGCACGTTGGTGCCGAGGCCGCCGTCGGGATCGCCGCCGCAATGGGCGAGCGGAACCGAGGTGCCGACCATCTGGCGCACCATGTCGGCGGCGCCGCGGGCGACGTCGGGCGAATGGGAGACGATCACGATGCCGACATTGGCGGTGGGCTTGGCGGAGGCTTTCCGGGTCATCGAGGAACTCGCGTCAGGTGGCGGGAGCGAAGACGTTGCAGACCGCCTCGATCATCAGGGCGCTCGACCGCGCCCCCGGATCCATGTGGCCGATCGAACGTTCGCCGAGGAAGGAGGCACGGCCCTTGGAGGCGCGCAGCGGAATGGTGGAATCGGCCCCCGCGAAGGCGGCGGCCCGCAGAGCGGCGGCGAGCGCGGCCGGCTCGGCCGAGGCGTTGGCCTTCAGCGCTTCGAGCGTCGGGATCAGCGTCTCCAGCATGGTCTTCTCGCCGGCATGCGACTTGCCGCGCATCTGCACGGCCTCGATCCCGGCGGCGAGCATCTCGGTGGCGACCGCGAGATCGATCGGCCGACCGGCGACCGCCTTGCTCATCGCCATGAACAGGCTGCCGTAGAGCGGACCGGACGCGCCACCGACGGTCATGATCAGGGTGGTACCGACGGTCTTCAACGCATCGCCGGGGGTCTGGGCGGCGAGCTTGGCCGACGCGGCGGCGATCGCCTGGAAACCGCGCTTCATGTTGATGCCGTGGTCGCCGTCGCCGATCGCCTGATCGAGGTCGGTCAGTTCCGAGGAATGGTCGACGATGGTGGCGACCACGGCCTCGATGACGTTCATCAGCCGTTCGATGGTGAGATCGGTCGCAGGTGCGTCGGAGATCGACATTTCGCGTTTCCTCTCGCTCGGTTCGCGCGCCGTCTTCGCGGCGTGGAGCCGACATCATACCGGGTTCCCGACATGTCGGCTCATCCGAATGTCGTGAACGTCACGGCCACCGGCCGCCGCCCTCTCGGGCTCGCCTCCCCAGGACACCGCTCCGATCTCTCGGAACGCCGCCGCGCTCGGCGCGATTCCAGCGTCGCCTCCTGCGACCGCGGCGCGGGCGCGAGGCCGCACCCCCGTCCGCACCCTGTCCTCCCCGTCACGCGCCGGCCCGGCGACGCGCGACGTCCGGAGGAAACGACCACGGTCTCGTCGGCGGGGGACGACGCCCGTCCGGGGGCCTCCCGCATCGACACCGAGACACGCTCCGGCAAACGATCGCAGCCACACGATCCTTCGTCCGAGGCTTAAGTGACTTTATCTGGGACGAACGTTATTACTAAATCGAACGGCGTCAACCGGGTTCCCGGACACTCCGTAGTGATGCGCATGCCGCACGGAATCAAAATTCACAGAAATTCCAGGTGTGCGGCGCACTATTCGAGATCTTCGGCGAAACCCGGGGCAGCACCGGGAGGTAGGCGGGAACGGATCCGCCCATCGGCGGAATGTTTAGTATAATACTTTAGTACCAGATCTCCGGAAGGTGAAACCGGCAGCGACGGAGTCGGTGGCGGATCGGCGTCGCGAACGGCCTCCCGCGCCGCCCGGCGTGACGCCGCGCGCCGACACTCGGCGTCCATCGAACGGCCGGGACGATCATGTCGGAGTGTCGGTTCACTCGCCGTCGGACTGGCGGAACAGCGGGGTCAGGCGCCGGACGAAGTCGTCGATCGCAGCGTCGAACTGCCAGTTGGCGTGCTCCGAGCCGAGATCCGGCACGGTCAGGACCAACCGTCGCCCCGGACGCTTCTCGCTCGTCCCGGCCCGCAGACGGCGCGGATGGGCCCGGGTATAGGCGGCCATGAAGGCGCCGCGCTCTTCGACCGAGAGGTGGCAGACCTCGAAGATCTTCTCGATGTGCGGTGCCGGGATCGGCACCGGATAGGCGGGATTGGTGATCTGGGAGACGAAGCTCGGATTGCGGTCGATCGCCGCGGCGAGCTTGCGCCGGAACCCCGACGGACGCACGTCGAGCACCGCCTTGAGGATGCGCTTGTACTCGGCGACGGCCTCGGGCACGGCGGTCTCGGGCGCACGTCGGGCCGTCTGCGGCTCGTCGGCGAGATCGTCCTGTCCCGGCCCGCTGTCTTCCACGTCGATTTTCATGGCCGCGATCATACCGCAGCCCCGCGTAAACGGCGACAGGCGAGAGGCTTTCGTCGTCGCATGGAGCTCTGCGTCGATGTCGGGCCGAGCCCTTCCGGCGATGCAGGGCCGCGGCGACACCGCGGCCGGGGACGATCCGCCCGACCCTTGCCTCCGCCGTCCCCGTTCACCGCCGGCCGATCGATCGGGATTCGAGGACCGCGACGGTGTGCCCGATCCGCCGTCCCGCCCGATGCGCGGCGAGCGCCTCGACCGCGCCGAGCCGGGCGGGTTCGAGGTCCCGCTCGATCTCTTCGGCCTCGCGGCCGGCGGTCTCCGGATCGAGGCGCGCGAAGACGGCGGCCAACCGATCCGCCTCGTAGAAGCGGAACGGTCCGAGCCCGCGGGTCTCCAGCGCCGCGTAGATGCCGACGACGTCCTCGACCGAGGTCTGTTCCTTCCACCCGAAGGTGAGGAAACTCGCCGCGTAACCGGACAGCTCCGACATCTCGAGCAGCGTCCGCAGGGCCATCCGGGTACCGATCGCGGAGAGCACCGAACCGCCGGGCGCCAGCAGATTGCGGGCGTCCTCGAGCGCCAGATGGTGCAGCACCAGCAGCGCCTCGGCGACCGGGCGCGGCACCGGTTCCGGCCGCGGCGGCACGAAGGAGGCGGCGGTGCGGGCCACCGCGATCAGCGCCGGATCGTCGATCGGCAGATTGGGCAGGTTCTCCCAGATCACGTCGAACCGCACCCCGAGTCCGTGGAGCGGCTCGAGCAGGTCGCCGGCCCCGGCATGCAGCGTGAGCGGCACGGTCTCGCGGACGTTCGCCCGGATGTTGCGTTCGGCCGCGGCGACGACGTCGGGGAAGAGATCGGTGACGCCGATCTCGTCGACGCCGAGCAGTTCGACCGCGGCGAGCGCATCGAGCCCGACCCCGGTGCCGATCGAGGCGAAGGCGTGCCATGCCCCGGGCGCCCGCCGACGGGCGAGAAGGCCGAAGGCCGGGGCGGCGACGCTCGCCACCCAGTCGCGTTCGAGCTCGTCGGCCTCCGGCTCGAAGACCCGGTCGACCACCGCGATGCGCAGCCGATCGCGGACCCGCTCGATCCGGCGGCGGCCGAGGAACCGGCCGGCCGCGATCGTCCGCTCCGGCGCCTCCGACGGTGCGGTGGGCAGATCGAAACGCAGAACCGCCGGCCGGATCGCGGTCTCGAAGGACGGGTGGACGGCGTAGGACATGGCGGGCTCTCCACGAAGATCCGTTCGGATGGTCGGCGATCGGCGCGATACGGGTATCTACCCGCACCGCATCCGACGGTCTTCCCGAGTTGACCGGCGCGTGGCCTTCTCGAAAAGGGTCCCGGGGGCGGTCGTTGCCCCCGGGCAGGTCACCCACGAGATCGACCGCCCCGATCTGCGGTCGAGAGCGACGCGCGATGCGGAGAATCGCGCGCCGATGCCACACCGTCGAGATCCGAGCCGCACACCGTCGGCCCCTCGACCCGATCATTCGACCACGGAACGCCCCCGGCGACGAGGATCGGACTTCCAATTCGGAGCGTCCGAGAGGATCGGCCGAACACCGATCGGCGCCGCGCGGGAACGTGCGTGCGGGCCCCCGCCGGACGGTCGGTCGGCCCTCGCCGGCCCCGCGCCCGCCGGTCCCGCGGCACACCGCGTCGCCGACCCGCCCAGCCGGGCCGCCGCGTCCCCCGATCCGGGCAGATCCCCGGAACAGGCGGCGTCCCCCACACGGGCGACGGACGTGTTCGAGCCCGCCCCTCGCCGGAGTCTCCGCGGGGGTCCGCGAGTCTCGCTTCCCCGGGGTCGGCCGGAGCGTCAGTCGGCGGCGCCGACCAGCGGCGCCAGCGCCTGCTCCAGGTCGGCGGCGAGATCTTCCGGGTCCTCGAGCCCGATCGACAGCCGGATCAGCCAGTTCGGCGCGCCGCCGGCGGCGGGACCGACGCTGCGCAGCTTCGACAGATCGGTCCAGATCGCCAGACTCTCGTAGCCGCCCCACGAGGCGCCGAGCCCGAACAGCCGCAGCCCGTCGAGCACCGTCTCGACCGCCGCCGCGTCGTTCTTCTTCAGGGCGAAGGAGAAGACGCCGTTGGTGCCGCGGAAGTCGCGCGTCCACAGCGCGTGGTCGGGGTGGTCGGGACGGAACGGCGCCACCACCCGGGCGACCGCCGGATGGGCGGCGAGCCGCGCGGCGACGATCTCGGCATGCGCTCCCTGCGCCGCCAGCCGCGTGGTCATCGTCCGCACGCCGCGCATCACCAGCCAGGCGTCGTCCGGCCCGACGGTCGATCCGAAGGCGTCGGCGGTGGCGTTGAGCTTCGCCCAGGCCGCCGCATCGGCGGTCGCGGTGCCCATCATCACGTCGGAATGGCCGCCGAGATACTTGGTCGCCGCACCGACCGAAACGTTTGCACCGAGCGCCAGCGGCCGATAGAGGACGCCCGCCCCCCAGGTGTTGTCGGCGACCACGACGATGCCGCGCGGCCGGGCGATCTCCGCGATCCTCGGCAGGTCGCAGATCTCGTAGGCGTACGAGCCCGGCGCTTCGAGATAGATCATCCGGGTGGTCGGGCGCAGCTTCGCTTCCAGATCGGAGCCGTCCGGCGCCCAGAAGTCGAAGGCGATGCCGAACTCGGCGAGCACCTTCTCGGCGAAGGTCCGCGCCGGCTCGTAGACGCAGTCCTCGATCAACACGTGGTCGCCCGGCCGGAGAAAGGCGAGGAAGGTCTGGGCGATCGCGGCGAGCCCGGTCGGGAACAGCCGGGTGCGGTGACCGCCCTCGAGCTCGGTGACGACGTCCTCGAGCGCATGGGTGGTCGGCGTGCCGCGCGAGCCGTAGGTCAGCACCCGCTCGCGATCACGGCGCGCCCGGAAGTCGCTCATCTCGGCGAAACTGTCGAACAGCGCCGTGCTCATCCGCACCAGCGGCGGATTGACCGCCCGTCCGCCGGGAATCACGGTGTCCCGCCCCAGCCGCACCAGTCGCGTCGAGAGGCCGTCGGCCCCGGTCCGTTCCACGTCGCTCATCGAGTCCCGTCTCCTGATCGCCGCAGCCTTCGTCGGCGAGCGGCGACCATCGCACGGATCGACGGAAATCGGGACACCGTCCCCACCGGGATCAGCACCCGGACCACGCATGTCGGATCTGCGACATGCGGGATCGCCGGATCGAGCGGAACGGCGCGCCGGCGGCCGCGTCCGCCGATCCGGCCCGCCCGACGCCCGCGCGCGCCCTCAGGCGGCGAGCCCCCGCCGGCCGATCGCATCGGCGGTCCGGATCGCCGCGGCGACCAGATCCGCCTTCGCCCGACCGTCGAACACCGTGCCGACCAGCCACGGCACGACGTCCTCGGCGATCGCCGCGATCTTCGCCTCGACGTCGTCGACGATGCCGATCCCGGCGAGCGTCACCGGCAGGTCGAGCCTGCGGAACTTCTCGACATAGGCCGCGATCTCGGCTTCCGGCCTGCCTTCGAAGGCCCACTGGACGAGGTGGCCGAAGCCGACGATCTCGCCGTGGAGATTGCGCCGCGTGTCGGGAATCCGGGTCGCCGCGGCATAGAACGGATGCGAGACGCCGCCCCAGAAGACCTCGCCCTTGGCACTGCCGCACAGCCCGGCGAGACCGACCACCGCATCGATCAGATCGGCGCGGGCCACTGGATTCTCGTCGATCGTCCGGCCGCCGTCGGTCTCCTCGAGCGCCCGGTCGATCGTTTCCAGGGTGAAGCGGGAGACCACCGCCTGCAGCCGCAACGCCAGCGGATCGGTGCGGTCGACCAGATTGGGCGTGGTCTCCCACCACTTGACCACGGTGTCGGCGATTCCGGCGGCGAGGAGACGCTTCGGCGCGGCGGCGAGGATGTCCGGATCGACCAGCACCCGGGCCGGCCCGTAGGGCAGCCAGCGGACCTCGTCCTGGATCCCTTCGGCGGTGTAGATCACCGACAGCGCCGCCCAGGCGGCGCAGGTCGCCGCCACCGTCGGCACCGTGACGATCGGCCGTCCGGCCCGGACCGCGATCCCCTTCGCCGCATCGAGCGCCTTGCCGCCCCCGACCCCGATCACCACCGCCGCATCGAGCGCCGCCACCTCCGCGCCGACGCTCTCGATCAGCGCCGCCGTCGGCTGCCCTCGGAACACCCGGGTTTCGTGGGGAATGCCCGCCGCCCCGAGACTCGCCGCGATCGCCGGCATTGCCCGCGCGAGCGCCGTTTCACCGCCGAGCACGAAGGCCCGGCGACCGAGCGCGGCGACATGGGCGGCGATGCCGTCGAGGACGCCGGGCGACCGGTCGTAGACCTCGGGGGTGAGGAAGCGGATCATGAACGGTGTCTCCGGATGCGCGTCGAAACGCCGGACGGCGGAAGTCGCAGAGAATGCCTGCGACCGACGGCGCGGTCGAGAGACCCGATTGCGGCGCTGCGCCGCGCCGCGCGAGACACCGCACCGCACCATGCGACGAACGACCTCGGAGCGACCCATCGGCCGCCCGCCCCGGAGCGGCGGAGGCCGCGATCGGAGACGGCCGGCGGGCCGTCCCGGAGATCGGCCCGATCCGCGGCGCCGTCGAGCCGCGGATCGGGTGCGCGTCCACGTTCGTCGGCGACGGGACGCGCGGGGCCGGCGCGTCACTGCGCGGTCCAGCCCCCGTCCACGGTCATGCTGGCGCCCCGGATCTGAGCGGCCGCCGGCGAGGCCAGGAAGGCCGCGATGGCGCCGATCTGCGCGGGGGTCGCGAACTCGAGCGACGGCTGCTTCTCGGCCAGGAACCGGCGCCGGGCCTCCGCTCCGTCGAGCCCTTCGCGCTGGGCGTAGGCGTCGATCTGGGTCTGGACCAGGGGCGTCAGGACGAAGCCCGGGCAGATCGCGTTGCAGGTCACCGGACTGGTGGCGGTCTCCAGGGCGGTCACCTTGGTCAGACCGACGACGCCGTGCTTGGCCGCGACATAGGCCGCCTTGCCGGCGGAGCCGACCAGACCGTGGGCCGAGGCGATGTTGACGATCCGCCCGAACCCGCGGGACCGCATGCCCGGCAGCGCCGCGGCGGTGGCGTGGAACACCGCCGAGAGATTGAGCGCGATGATCGCGTTCCAGCGTTCGACCGGGAACTCCTCGATCGGCGCCACGTACTGGACGCCGGCGTTGTTGACGAGGATGTCGACCGCACCGAACCGGGCTTCCGCCGCCGCCACCAGGCCGCGGACCGCCGCACCGTCGGAGAGATCGGCCGGGTCGTAGGCGACCTCGACGCCGGTCTCGGCCGTCACGCGAGCGCAGAGGCGGGCGATCGCCTCCGCGTCGCCGAAGCCGTTCAGTGTCACCGATGCCCCTTCGGCCGCCAACACCTCGGCGATGCCGAGACCGATGCCGCTCGTCGAACCGGTGACGACGGCATGCTTTCCTGCGAGAGATTTCATGAGCTTGTGTCCTGCGTGGTGAAGGTGGGGCGACGTCCCTTCGTGGGAACCCCTAGCGGCACCGCACCGCTGTTTGCTTCGGTGCAGCAAAATGTTAGTACACGAACATGGCCAAACGCGATCCCGTACGACCTTCGGCGCCCCGATCGACCGGCACCGCCGGTGCGGGAGTCGGACTGCCGCGCGTCTCCGACCGCTCGGGGCTGGCGCACATCTCCTCGATCGACTGGGAAGACATCCGCACCTTCGTCGAGGTCGTGCGGACCGGCAGCTTCTCGGAAGCGGCGCTGGTGTTGGGCGTCAATCAGGCGACGGTCAGCCGCCGTATCGCGCACATCGAAGAGGATGCGCACATGACGCTGTTCGAACGCTCGGTCGGCGGCGCCTCTCTGCTGCCGGAGGCCGAGGAACTGGCGGAGAGCGCCCTGCGGGTCGGGCGCCATGCCCAGGAGTTCGCCGAGATTCTCGGCAGCTTCGGGGCGACCAACGCGGCGGTCCGGGTCAAGGCGACGGAACGCGTCTACAACTACATGCTCACGCCGCTGATGACCGGCGTCCACATGGGTCCTCTCCAGGAGGTCATGGCACGCCGTCCGGAGCTGCTGATGCCGGGAATCCGGCTGGTCAGCGCCGAAGCCGGCGGCGAAGCCGAGATCTCGCTGGTCTGGAGCCCGCCGGGCGAGATGCCCGAGGCCGACCCCGACGACAAGGTCCGCCGGCTCGCCCGCCTGCGCTACGGCATCTTCTACACCGAGGCCTATTTCGCCGGCGGCCGGCCGGTGCCGCGGGTGCTCGACGATCTGCTGCACTGGCATTCCCTCGTCAGCCTGCCGCGCATCCGCGGCACCGAATCGCCGAACGCCTGGGGGCGTTGGTACGACATCGTCGACCGGGCCGCGGAACGCGCCTCCGTCGTCGAGTGGTCGAGCGTCAGCGAACGGCTGGTCCTGTCGGGATCGGCTCTGGCCTTGCTGCCGGTCTACACACCGTGTCTCAACCCGTCGCTCCGCGAACTGCCGCTCGAGGACGGGCCGATCCATCTCGACCTCTGGAAGGTGACGCGCCGCAACGCCGCCCGGCGTGCCGACGTGCGCGTCGTCGCCGAGAAGCTGATCGAAGCCTTCGCCGAAGTCGACTGGGAGGCGACTCCCTTCACCTCGCTGTGAGGCGGAGGCGGCGAACCGGCGCCGGTTCGTCGGAGACGGCGGCACCGGTCGGACGAGGCCCGGGTCGACCGGGCCCCTCCCCGCTCAGGCCATGACGTTGTAGCCGCCGTCGACGTGGATCAGCTCGCCGTTCACCGACGCCGCCAGATCGGTCATCAGGAAGGCCGACAGCGCGCCGACTTCTTCGATGGTCGCCAACTGCCGGGTCGGGGCGCGCTCGACCACCTTGGCGACGAGATCGTCGAAATGGCCGATGCCGCTCGCCGCCCGGGTCATCAGCGGCCCCGGCGACAGGGTGTTGACCCGGATGTGCTTCGGCCCGAGTTCCGAGGCGAGATAGCGGGTGACGCTCTCCAGCGCCGCCTTCACCGGGCCCATCACGTTGTAGTTGTCGACCACCTTCTCCGAGCCGAGATAGCTCAGCGTCTGCACCGCGCCGCCCTCGTTCATCAGCGGCTCGGCGAGCTTCACCATCCGGATCAGCGAGTGGCAGGAGATGTCCATCGCCTGGAGGAAGCCGTCGCGCGAACAGTCGACGACCCGGCCGTGCAGATCGTCGGCGGGAGCGAAGGCGATGGCGTGCAGCAGGAAGTCGAGACGCCCCCAGCGAGCACCGATCGTCTCGAAGACCGCCTCGAGCTCACCCGGATGGGTGACGTCGGCCTTCACGAAGATCTCCGCCCCGAGCTCCTCGGCGAGCGGCCGGACGAAGCGTTCCGCCTTGTCGTTGAGATAGGTGACGGCCAGGTCGGCGCCGAGCGCCCGATAGGCGCGGGCACAGCCCCAGGCGATCGACTTGTCGTTGGCGATGCCGACGACGAGTCCCTTCTTGCCGGCGAGACTGGGAACGAGGCCGGCCGCCTGGGGGCCGGTGGTGACGATGTCGAGCATGTTCGGATCTCCGGAGAGGTGACGACGGGCCGGACGGAGCTCACGCTCCGGCGTCGGTCCCGGCGAGCAGGAGGACGGGACGGGCGGGGAACGGACGGCGGATCTTCTCGGACGGGGCGATCACCGTGGCGACGCCGACGACCACGTCCTTGCCGTCCTGGTTGGTACAGCGGCAGTCGAGCGTGACGCGCTTCTTCTCGTCGGACTTGGCGGTGACCGTGACCGTCGCGGTCAGCCGGTCGCCCGGCCTGACCGGCCGGCGGAAGGAGAGGCTCTGATCGAGATAGATCGTCCCGGGTCCCGGCAGGACGGTGCCGAGCAGCGCCGAGATCCAGCCGGCGGTCAGCATGCCGTGGGCGATGACCCCGCCGAACATGCTGCCGGCCGCGTAGTCCGCGTCGAGATGGGCCGGATTGACGTCGCCCGAGAGGCCGGCGAACAGCGCGATCTCGCGCGTCCCGACCTCGTGGGTGCTGGACGCGCTGCGTCCGACCGTCAGTTCGTCATAGGTGACGTTCTCCATCGTCGCGGCCTCAGGAGAGGGCGCGACCGCTGCCGTCGATGTCATGGCGTTCGGATCCCGGTTTCGGCGAGCCGTTCACGGCCGCCTCTCGGTCCGACCCATACGCCGCGATCGCCGACTGCTCCAGAAGTTTAACCCCATCCCGCCGTGCATGAATTCATGCGTCCGACCCGCATGGGGTCATGCATGGATGCATTCATCGGAGCCCTATCGAACCCCGTCCCACAACAGTAAGAGGGGAAGGCAAGTCGAACCTGGATGCTCGTGGAAACATTTACGTCACACAACCGAACGAAGAGCGGGTAATGTCCCGCTTTGTAGGGAGTATAACGTAGGCGATGTTTTCGAAGATGACGAGTCCTTTTTCGATGAAATTTGATCGGTAGTGGCCTCGGCCGGCTCGGACGGCTTCTTTCGATCGCATCCCTCCTCTATCCCGACAGGACGGAACACCATGACCAAACTCGTCGACCTCTCCGAGGCGGTCGAACAGATCCCGGACGGGGCATCGTTGATGCTCGGCGGATTCCTCGCCGTCGGCGCCCCGCTGCGCCTGATCGGCGAGCTCGAGCGGCAGGGCAAGAAGGACCTGACGATCATCGTCAACGACACCCACCGCGCCGGTCTCGGCGTCGGCCGGCTGGTCTCCGCCAAGGCGGTCCGCAAGGTCGTCGCCAGCCACATCGGCACCAATCCGGAAACCCAGCGTCAGATGATCGACGGCGCGATCGAGGTCGAGCTGGTGCCGCAGGGCACCCTCGCCGAGCGCATCCGGGCCGGCGGCGTCGGGCTCGGCGGCATCCTGACCGCCACCGGCGTCGGAACGCTGGTCGAAGAGGGCAAGACGCTCGTCGAAGTCGACGGTCGCACCTTCATCCTGGAGAAGCCGCTCCGGGCCGACTTCGCCCTGATCTGCGCCAAGCGGGCCGACCACAAGGGCAATCTCGAATACGCCCTGACCGCCCGCAACTTCAATCCGCTGATGGCCATGGCGGCCGACGTCGTCATCGCCGAGGCCCAGAGCATCGTGCCCGCCGGCTGCATCCCGCCCGACCACGTCGTCACGCCGGGCGCGGTCGTCGATTGTCTCGTCTCCAAGGATACCCGTCATGGATGAGAAGACGCTCATCGCCACCCGCGTCGCCCGCGAACTGAAGAACGGAATGCTGGTCAATCTCGGCATCGGCCTGCCGACCCTGGTCGCCCAGATGCTGCCGGCCGGCATAGAGGTCGACTTCCAGTCCGAGAACGGCCTGATCGGGATGGAATCCCTGGAGACCGAAGGGATGGCCGACGACGACCTGACCGACGCCGGCGGCCGTTCGATCGGCGCGGTGGCCGGTGCCGCGGCCTTCGACAGCGCCATGTCCTTCGGCCTGATCCGCGGCGGCCACATGGACGTCACCGTGCTCGGTGGCCTCCAGGTCGACGAAGCCGGCCGGCTCGCCAACTGGATGGTGCCCGGCAAGATGGTGCCCGGAATGGGCGGCGCGATGGACCTCGTCAGCGGCGCCAAGCGCGTCATCGTGGCGATGACCCACACCGCCAAGGGCGAGTCGAAGATCGTGCCGCGCTGCACCCTCCCCCTCACCTCGGCCCGTCGCGTCGATCTCATCGTCACCGAACTCGCGGTGATCGAGCCGACCGACGACGGCCTCGTGCTGCGGGAGGTCGCCCCCGGTGTCGCCGTCGCCGACGTCGTCGCGGCGACCGCCACCCGACTGATCGTTCCCGACCGGGTGCCGGAGATGGCGCTCTGACGGCCCCAGCCTTTCGACACCTCGCACGTTCCAACGGGGCCGGGCGCCAAGGCCCGAGCCCCCACCGGAGGAACCGTTCATGAAGAAGAAGACACTCATAGAAATCGTGATCTTCCTGACCTATGCCCTGTTCGCCTTCTCCTGGGTGGCCGGGTCGATGATGTCGAAGGCGGTCACCGCCGACTTCGGCGTCCAGGGCGTCACGGCGGCCACCTGGGCGACCAACGCGATCACCATCGCCAAGGTGATCGGCAATCTGATCGCCGCCTGGTTCCTGATCCGGCTGCAGCCGAAGAAGGCCTTCGCCTTCGCCTCGCTGCTGATCGTCGCCGGCGTCTTCGGCGTCTGGGCGGGGAACTATTCCATCTACGTCCTGAGCCGGCTGGTGATGGGCTTCGGCGGCGCCTTCGTGATCGTCTACTTCGGCCCGATCGTGATGAACTACTTCACGCCGGAGGAGCGCCCGCTGGTCAACGGCATCAACTCGATCGCCTTCAACACCGGCAACCTGATGGCCCTGCTGTTCACCGGTACCCTGCTCGGCTGGCTCGGCAGTTGGCGCGAGGTGATCATCGCGATCTCCGCCGTGAGCTTCCTGATCCTGATCGTCTGGATGGTGGTCAGCGAGGACTTCTCTCTGAGCGGTAAGCCGAAGGGCGCCACCGCCGACAAGCCCTACACGCTCGGCGACGGCATCAAGGATCCCTTCAACTGGGTGCTGCCGTTCAGCTATTCCGGCATCCTCTTCGCCTACATCGCGATCTTCACGCTGTTCCCGCTGATCCCGACTTTCGCGGTTCCCGGCAAGAACCTGTCGGCGCTGATGATCACCGCCGGCATGGTCGGCACGCTCGCCGGCATCATCGTGACCAAGAAGTACCCGCTGCGCGTCCCGCCGATCCGGTGGTGCGGCCTGGCGATGACCGGCTTCATCGCCGCGATGATCTTCACCGCGAATCCGGCGGTGGCCTATGTGGCGGCGTTCATGTCCGGCTTCTTCATGTTCCTGCCGGTCACCGCGATGCTGACCCTGCCCCAGGAACTGCCCGGCATGACCCCCGGCCGCGTCACCGTGGTCTTCGGCATGTTCTGGTCGATCGCCTACGTGGTGGAGACGATCTGGATGTTCGCGGCGAGCCAGCTCGCCGACAAGACCGGCGACCCCTTCAAGGCGGCTCTGTTCGTGCTGGTCTGCTCGGCCAGTGCCTTCATCGCCTCGTTCTTCCTGCCGGAGACCGGCAAGAAGAAGCCGGCGGCCTGACCCGACCAACGACGAAAGAGAGGAAAAACCCATGCGTGAAGTCAGTCCGAAGCTGAAGCCCTATCTGGATGCGTTCAACGCCCAGATCCCCGTGCTGCTCGCCTCCGGCTTCAAGGCCAACGCCACCAACGCCCGGGAATGGCTCGCCCGGGTGACCCGCGAGATGGTCACCGACATCCCGACGATTCCGGCGGTCTGGGACGACATCGTGCCGAACACCGGCTACATGGTGCCGGTCAGGATCTACCATCCGGCGCCCGAAGAGGCCCGGCCGGTGCTGATCCACTTCCATGGCGGCGGCCACACCGCCGGCAACGTCACCACCTACGACCCGATCTGCCGCAAGATCGCCCACGCGACCGGCCACATCGTCGTCACGGTGGAGTACCGGCTGGCGCCGGAGTGCCCCTATCCGGCGGCGCTCAACGACGCCTATGCGGTGGTCAAGGGCATCTGGCCGGTGCTCGACGCCCGCAAGATCGCCTACAAGCGCGAGATGTCGCTGATCGGCGACTCCGCCGGCGGCGCCCTGGCGGCATCGGTGATGGCCCGCGGCCAGTTCGACCCGAGCGTCACGTTGAAGCGTTCGGTGCTGATCTACCCCGGCCTCGACTACACGCTGTCCCAGCCGTCGATGGTCGAGAACGCGGTCGGCTATCTCCTGCACACCGCGAAGATCGTCTGGTATTACGACTACTATCTGCAGAACGCCGAGAACCGGCTTGCGGTATCGCCGCTGTTCGGCGACTTCACCGACAAGATGCCGGAGACCTTCGTCATTTCGGCGGAGTTCTGCCCGCTGCGCGACGAGAACATTCTCTATCTCGAGAAGCTGAAGGCGGCCGGGGTCAAGACGCGCCACCTCCACTTCGCGGACATGACGCACACCTTCATGAACCTGGAGAACCTGGTGAAGGAAGAGTGCGCCCGGGTCTACCGCGAAGTCGGCGAGTTCCTGAACGCCGACTGAGACCGGCCGACGCGGCCCCGCCGCGTGCCGTAGACGCCTTTCGACGACGCGACGCCGCCCCTCGAGGGCGGCGTTTCGTCGTCTGCGGCCCACATCGCGCAGGCGCGAGCGGCCACGGAGACCGGCCGCCGTCACGTCCGACGACCCGCTCCACGAGCCACGCGATCCGTTCGGAGATGGTGGGCGGTGAGGGGATCGAACCCCCGACCAACGGCGTGTAAATTCGATTTTGGCATTTACCGGTCGGTGACCCGGGATGCGGCTGGGTACGATTGACTACGTTCCGCCAATGGGTTGAATATACACCGAATGCCGTTGGCTACTGGTTGTTTCTGGCCCTCTTGGTGACCTGGTGGTGACCCGGAATTCGCCTCGGAGAGGCCTCAGATCGCCTGGAATGTTTTTTCGGGGGAGACCACCGCGAGCCCGTGGCGAAGGCCTATATGAGACGCGAACGGGCGTCCGCCCGTCCATCGCCGTCCAAATACAACGAATTCAACTACTTGGCATGGACGGCACGAAACCGCGGGCCGTCCAGATCCGACGAGGTGCCGTCCAACCGGGGTGACCATGCCGAAGATCACGAAGCGCTTTGTCGATGCCGCCGAGCCCCGCGCCGAGAAGTGGATCGCCTGGGACGACGAAATCCCCGGCTTCGGGCTCTCGGTGATGCCGTCGGGCGTAAAGTCCTACGTGGTCCGGTACCGCACCTCCGAAGGCCGCGATAGGCGGATCACCATCGGTCGCCACGGTATCCTCACGCCGGATCAGGCGAGAACGACGGCCCGAGAGATGTTGGTCGACGTGGGGAAAGGCGCCGATCCGCTCGGCGCCCGGCAGGACCGGCGAGGCGGTGCGACCATGGGCGATCTCTTCGACCGTTATCTCTCCGAGCACGCCGAGGTGCGGTTGGCGGTGCGCACCACCGCCGAGAATCGGCGGGTGATCGAAAAGCACCTCCGTCCCGACGTCGGATCGCTGAAGGTCGAGAGCTTCACCAATCAGGACGCCCGCCGGGTGCATTTCGGGATGAGGAAGACACCGCGGCAGGCGAACCGCGCTCTCGCCATCCTGTCGAAGGCTCTCGCCCTTGCCGAAGACTGGGGCATGCGGCCGGAGGGGCGAAATCCCTGCGCACGGATCGCCAAATACCCCGAAACCGCGCGCGACCGGTTTCTCTCGGCGGAGGAAGTCGGCCGGCTCGGTGCCGTGTTGGTCGACGCCGAGAGCGTCGGTCTCCCGTGGGTCGTGGACGAGACCAAGCCGAAGGCGAAGCATCTCGCCAGGCCGGAGAACCGCGCGACACGAATCGACGGGGCAGCGGTCGCGGTCGTGCGCCTTCTCCTTCTGACCGGTGCCCGTCTCTCCGAAATCACCGAACTCGAATGGGGTCACGTCGACTTCGAACGGGAGACGATCGCCCTCCCCCGACAGAAGGGCGGAGAGCGTCGCTCGCACGTCGTGCCGACCTCGGCCATGGACATTCTCGCCCGCCGGCCCCGGGTCGAGGGCTCGCCCTGGGTGTTTCCACGAGCGAGCGACCCGACGCGCCCGATCTCGGTTTTCGTGATCGAAAACGCTTGGTGGCGCATCCGAGCCGCCGCCGGCCTCGACGACGTCCGGCTACACGACCTCCGCCACACGGTCGGCACCTGGGCAGCGAGGACCGGCGCCAATGCCTTTCAGATCCGTGACGTGTTGCGACACAGCGGCGTCGCCATGACCGGGCGCTATGTCAACCGAGACGACGAGCCGCTCCGGGTGCTCACTCAGTCGATCGGCGACGCCCTGTCCGCGGCGCTCGAAGGACGGAAGGCCGAGGTGGTCTCCCTCGGCGATCGGCGGGGGAAGAAGCCGTGACCGCAACTCTCTGGTGGCACGAGGCATGAGCGGCGCGAGGCGTCACTTCAGTGATTCCCCGTCAGACCGGTGAGTTCGGCTACCGCTTCGGCTCCGCGGTCTTCGCCAATGCGTTCAGTTTCGGCAGGTTGTCGCGAAGCCACTTGGCGCTGTCCGAGGGCACCTCCATTCCGAGGTCATCGAAGGCATCATCGAGGTCTTTCGCCAGCCTCGAGGCATTTACGAGTTTCTCAGGGTCAACAATCCTCGTGAGGAGGTGGTCTAACGCTTTCAGCCATTCGTAGTCGGCAGTCCGACCACCACCGCGGCTCTCAGCTGGAAAGACGGTCACATTGAAGAACCTAGCGGATCCGTTCACTCCGCTCCCCAGGCTCATAGTCGCGCCGTCAAATACTTCGAGACTTCCCCATATTCCGCCATCAAATTCAACCAGCCGGCCACCGAGCTCTCCTCGCCCTCCCTTCATCCTATACTTCGCCTGTTGTGCGATAGGACGAAAGATCAACCATAGCTCCCGTGATTTGGCGATCAGCTCAACACGCAGCCGATCCTTGTATTCCATCTCGGCAGCATATTGGGTCAAGCGATGGGGAAATATAGCAATAGGCGGCTCGTCCGCTATCCGCAGAAAGCTTCTCCGCAATGTATCGAAGGAAATATATAGTTCATCTCCGCACACGATCCGCAGGGCCGTGGGCAATGACCATCCATCGACGGGAGGCTTCGGTGGACCTCCACGGGGCTCAAGGCGACGTTTCGTCGGTCTCTTCTCGGATACATCCGTCTTAGGCACTAATCGCCTCTGCATCGGCATGATCGCCTCTTCGGGATTCACGCCTCGGTATACGGCGTGTCGGGGTTCGAACGCTTAGCGAGCCGTACACCGACGCCGGCACCGTTCTCCGGCAGAAACAGCACCCCTCTCGCCTCAAGGGCGCTGCGCAGACTCACGATTGCCTCGACCGATACCTGCCGGCGGCTCCGCTCGAAATCGACGACGGTGGATAGGCCAACCTTCGCCAATTCGGCGAGTTTCGGTTGGGTCAGATCGACGAGCGCCCTCGCCGCTTTGCACTGAGCAGGTGTCATCTCAACAGAATATGTTGACTAAACGATCCTCCGATCGTATCAACATTTATTGTTGATCGCAACACGCTCTTGGGGGGCAACCCAATGCCGAACTCCGTTCCGGTAGCCGCTCTCGGCTTGCCTATTGAAGCCACCACCCAACCGTCCGCTCTCTCTTCGGGTGGGGTCGACCGTCAAGTGTGGTCGAGCGCCATGGCGGCGATGCTCGACTTGAAAGCACGTTTCGAAAGCGCCTTCACCGCCGAATGTGACAGCGAAACGAGAGCACAGGCAGAGGCTTTATTCAAAAGACTGGATGCAGCACAAAAGGTGTTGATTTCGCTTCCGGCACCGGATGCTGAAGCTCTGAGAGAAAAACTCTCGATATTTCGCGAAGTCGTCTGGGGTTATACATGCGAGAACCCCGAAGACGCGGACTACTTCCTCTTCAGAGAGGTAGAATTCGACGTGATCAGATTCACCAATCGCGGCGTGGTCCGCGATCTGGGCATCAACCCGAGCGAGACGAGGCAATGAGGATGACGAACAACGCTTCCCGGACCGTCGATTCCGAGGCGCCTCGTCCGATCTCCACCCTCCACGAACTCGTGTGCGAGACCGACGGGCACCTATCTGGAACGTATCTCCTCGCCCATGCCGCGTGGATGCTGCTCGATCGCGACGGCCCCATCGATCCGGAACGCGACCTGCCGGCAATCCGCAGGGTCGTGGCGGGAATCATGGATGCCGCCGAGATGGCCGAAACCGCCCTCGAACGCGAGAGAAACTCTCGGTAAGGGCAAGAGGAAGGCCGGCGAGGACGTCGCCGTCCTTCTCACCAGAAAATTAGAAAACATAATAAATTCAAATCACTATCCATCACATCGATGGGAGTTATTCCGGATTTGTTCCTTGGCGCTGGCCGAATGTGGGGTCTGAGATGCGCACCGTGTTCCATC
>CALFRR010000022.1 GCA_937919435.1 uncultured Alphaproteobacteria bacterium
CGAACATCAAGTCGATCCCCGGCGTGATGACCATCCGCGGCTGCGCCTACGCCGGTTCGAAGGGCGTGGTCTGGGGGCCGGTCAAGGACATGGTCCACATCAGCCACGGCCCGGTCGGCTGCGGTCAGTATTCCTGGTCGCAACGGCGCAACTACTACATCGGCAATACCGGTGTCGACAGCTTCGTGACGATGCAGTTCACCTCCGACTTCCAGGAGCGGGACATCGTCTTCGGTGGCGACAAGAAGCTCGAGAAGATCATCGACGAGGTGGAGACCCTGTTCCCGCTGTCGAAGGGCATCTCGATCCAGTCGGAATGCCCGATCGGCCTGATCGGCGACGACATCGAGGCGGTGTCGAAGAAGAAGGGCAAGGAGCACGACAAGACCATCGTGCCGGTGCGCTGCGAGGGCTTCCGCGGCGTCTCCCAATCGCTCGGCCATCACATCGCCAACGATGCGATCCGCGACTGGGTGCTCGACAAGAAGACCCGCGAAGTGGTCACCACGCCCTACGACGTCAACGTCATCGGCGACTACAACATCGGTGGCGACGCCTGGGCGAGCCGCATGCTGCTCGAGGAGATGGGTCTCCGGGTGGTCGGCAACTGGTCGGGCGACGCGACGCTGGCCGAAGTCGAGAACGCGGTCCACGCCAAGCTCAACCTGATCCACTGCTACCGGTCGATGAACTACATCTGCCGGCACATGGAAGAGAAGTTCGGTATTCCGTGGATGGAGTACAACTTCTTCGGGCCGAGCCAGATCGCCGCCTCCCTGCGCAAGATCGCCAAGCACTACGGTCCGGAGATCGAGGAGAAGGCGGAAGCCGTCATCGCCAAGTATCAGCCGCTGGTCGATGCGGTGAAGGCGAAGTTCGGCCCGCGGCTAAAGGGCAAGAAGGTGATGCTCTACGTCGGTGGCCTGCGCCCCCGCCACGTGGTCAACGCCTACGAAGACCTCGGCATGGAGATCGCCGGGACCGGCTACGAGTTCGCCCACAACGACGACTATCAGCGCACCGGTCACTACGTGAAGAAGGGCACGCTGATCTACGACGACGTCACCGGCTACGAGCTCGAGAAGTTCATCGAACGGGTCCGTCCGGATCTCGTCGGTTCGGGCATCAAGGAGAAGTACCCGGTGCAGAAGATGGGCATCCCGTTCCGTCAGATGCACTCGTGGGACTACTCCGGCCCCTATCACGGCTACGACGGCTTCGCGATCTTCGCCCGCGACATGGATCTGGCGATCAACAATCCCGTCTGGGATCTGTTCGACGCACCCTGGGTCGAGAAGACCCCGGTCGCCGTCGCGGCGGAGTGAGGCGAGTGCGCGCCGGGAGGTGAGGCCGAGCCCCCCCTCCCTGTCCCTCCCCCTCGGGGGGAGGGGACGCGAGGGTCGAGGTCTCCCCCGGTCTCGATCTCTCGCTTCGGCGCGGCGCCCGAGTACCGATCGAAAGGTTCTCGATTTTCGTTTCCTCCCCCCTCGAGGGGGAGGGACAGGGAGGGGGGGCTGGACCTCGCCTCTCGCATCCACCCACACGACACCACGCCGCGAGCCCGACCGCCCGCGCGTACCCCTTTTCACACCCTGAACGGCCGTCCGCCGTATGGCGCGGAGACCGATGGAGAGGTGAGAGACATGCCCCAGTCAGCCGATCGCGTGCTCGACCATGCGCCGCTGTTCCGCGAGCCGGAATATCGCGAGATGTTCGCCCGGAAGCGCGCCGAGTTCGAATGCCCGTCGCCCGCCGCCGAGGTGACCGCCCACGGCGAATACACCAAGTCGTGGGAGTATCGGGAAAAGAACCTCGCCCGCGAGAACCTGGTGGTCAATCCGGCCAAGGCCTGTCAGCCGCTCGGCGCGGTGTTCGCCGCCTGCGGCTTCGAGAAGACGATGGCTTTCGTCCACGGTTCGCAGGGCTGCGTCGCCTATTTCCGCTCGCATCTGTCGCGCCACTTCAAGGAGCCGTGCTCGGCGGTGTCGTCGTCGATGACCGAGGACGCGGCGGTGTTCGGCGGTCTCAACAACATGATCGACGGCCTCGCCAACTGCTCGTCGCTCTACCAGCCGAAGATGATCCTGGTGTCGACCACCTGCATGGCGGAAGTGATCGGCGACGACCTCCAGGGCTTCATCCAGAACGCCAAGAACAAGGGTTCGGTGCCGGAGGACTTCCCGGTCCCCTATGCCCACACCCCGTCGTTCGTCGGCAGCCACGTCGACGGTTACGACAACATGATCAAGGGCGTGTTCGAGAACTTCTGGAAGAACGCGACCCGGTCGGAAGTCGCCGGCAAGATCAACATCATCCCCGGGTTCGACGGGTTCTGCGTCGGCAACAATCGTGAACTGAAGCGGCTGATCGACCTGATGGGGGTCGACGCGACGCTGATCGGCGACGCCTCCGACCAGTTCGACACGCCCTCCGACGGCGAATATCGGATGTACGACGGCGGCACCACGATCGATCAGGTGAAGGCCGGGCTCGATGCCGAGGCGACGATCTCGCTTCAGCACTGGAACACCCGCAAGACCATCGACTACGCGGCGGAGGCCGGCCAGAAGACCGCGACCTTCCACTATCCGCTGGGGGTCCGGGCGACCGACGCGCTGCTGATGAAGCTGTCGGAGATCTCCGGCAAGTCGATCCCGGAGGCGATCCGGATGGAGCGCGGCCGGCTGGTCGACGCGATGGCCGACAGCCAGGCCTATCTGCACGGCAAGAAATACGCGATCTGGGGCGATCCGGACTTCGTCCAGGCGATGGCCCAGTTCGTGATGGAGACCGGCGGCGAGCCGACCCACTGTCTGGCGACCAACGGCTCCAAGGCGTGGGAAGCCGAGATGAAGGAGATGCTGGCGGCCAATCCGTTCGGCGCCTCCGCCCAGGTGTGGGCCGGCAAGGACCTCTGGCACCTGCGCTCGCTCTTGTTCACCGAGCCGGTCGACTTCATGATCGGCTCGTCCTACGGCAAGTATCTCGAGCGCGACACCGGCATCCCGTTGATCCGCCTGACCTTCCCGATCTTCGACCGGCACCACCACCACCGTTTCCCGCTGATGGGCTACCAGGGCGGCCTCAGGGTGCTGACGACGATCCTCGACAAGGTGTTCGACAAACTCGATCAGGAATCGAGCGAGCCGGGGGTCACCGACATCTCCTTCGACCTCACCCGCTGAGGGCGAACTTCCGACATTGCCCCGTCGGACGCGACGGTCGCTCGAAAGAGCGGCCGTTTTCGCGATTTCCGCGCAAGGAATTCTTCGTCATTGGGAGCCTAGTATGGTGCCGATGACCGGCGGCGCCGATCGCCTGGTTCGCTCCGCGCGACATCGGATCGACGCCCGCCGGAGCCGTCGTAAGGGTACGACGGCCCCCGTCGAGCGGAGACACCGATGGTGATGCCCGACACGCCCACGATCTTCCTGGTCGGGGTGGTGATCTGTGGCCTCACCGCGGCGGCGCAGTGGGCGCTGGCGGAGCGTCTGCATCGCGACGCGCTGCGGCTGTGGGCCGGCGCCAACCTCCTGTTCGGCCTCGGTGGCATCGTCTACATGGTCCGCCCGTCGGTGCCGGTGGCGGTGGTCGACTTCCTCGGCAACGGGCCGTTCTTCGTCGGTCTCGGGTTGATCGGCGCCGGTGTCGACCGGTTCGACGGCCGGCGGCCGCGGTTCCGCGGTGCGATGCTGGTGACCGCGGCGGCCCTGTCGGCGATCGGGCTGGTGCGGGCGATCGACCGATCGCGCGAGGATCTGGCGATCTTCCTGGTGGCCCTCGCCGTCGCGGTGCTGGCCGTCCGGGTCGCGCTGTCGCTCCTCGCCCCGGCCAATCGGCGGTCGCGGGCGATCCGTGGCCTCTCGGCGACGGCGATGCTGGTCTTCGCCTGCTGTTACCTCGGACGCGGGGTCGCGGTGCTGGCCGGGTGGCTCGATCCGCACGAGGCGGCGTTCGGGATGCTCGGCGGCGTCGTCCGGCTGACGGCGCTCGCCATGGTGACCGGCTGGACCGTCGGCTCCTTCGTGCTCGCCTTCGATCGGGTCGCGTCGACCGACGAACTGACCGGCCTCCTCAATCGCCGCGCGGTGCTCGAAGCGGGCAGCCTCGGGGTGCGCGACGCCGCCGTCTCCGGCCGGCCGCTGTCGGTGCTGATGGTCGATCTCGACCACTTCAAGCGGGTCAACGACGATTTCGGACATCTGGCCGGCGACGTGGTGTTGCAGGCCTTCGCCGATACGGCGCGACTGACGCTACCCGACGACGGCGGTATCGGCCGGCTCGGCGGCGAGGAGTTCTGCGTGGTGCTCGCCGCCACCGATGCCACCGCCGCGACGGAGATCGCCGAGCGGCTGCGTGCCGCCTGCGCGGCGACGCTGGGGCCCCGGCTGACCGGGACCACCCGGGTCACCGTCTCGGTCGGCGTCGCCACCCTCGGAGGCGGGGCCGTCTCGTTCGGCGATCTGGTCGAACGGGCCGATGCGGCGCTCTATCGCGCCAAGGCGCGCGGCCGCGACCGGGTGATCCACGCCGACGGATTGGCCGAGGCGGCGTGAGCGCGGATCCGACGTCGCCTGTCGGATTGTCGACAAGCCGACGGCGCCGATCGACCGTTCCCGACAGATCTCCGGTCCCCGACGTCGCCGTCCCGCGGGATTCGCGCCGGTTCACGGCGCTCGGCGGGCCCTGGCACACCGCTTGCTCCTCTCTCGTCGACGTCGCCGCGCCGTCGGTCTTTCGACGGGCCCGACCAGAGAGGACCGGCCCATGCTCTCACCGAAGGTTCAGGCGCTCTTCGACGAACCGGCCTGCGACAGGAACGTCGCCAAGGACGAGAAGGCGCGCAAGAAGGGCTGCTCGAAGCCGTTGACCCCGGGAGCGGCGGCCGGCGGCTGCGCCTTCGACGGGGCGAAGATCGCGTTGCAGCCGATCACCGACGTCGCCCATCTGGTCCATGCGCCGCTCGCCTGCGAGGGCAACTCCTGGGACAACCGCGGCGCCGGCTCGTCCGGGCCGATGCTGTGGCGGACCTCGTTCACCACCGATCTCTCCGAACTCGACGTCGTGATGGGGCAGGGCGAGCGGAAGCTCTACCGGGCGATCCGCGAGATCGTCGAGGCCCACGCGCCGCCGGCGATCTTCGTCTACGAGACCTGCGTCACCGCGCTGGTCGGCGACGACATCGGCGCGGTCTGCCGGCACGCCTCGGAGAAGTTCGCCACCCCCTGCATCCCCGTCCATGCCGCCGGCTTCGTCGGCTCGAAGAACCTGGGCAACAAGCTGGCCGGCGAGGCATTGCTCGATCACGTGATCGGCACGCACGAGCCCGACGACGTCGGCCCGACCGACGTCCTGATCCTCGGCGAGTTCAACCTCTCCGGCGAGTTCTGGCTGGTCAAGCCGCTGCTCGACGAGCTCGGCATCCGGGTGCGCACCTGCATTCCGGGCGATGCCCGCTATCTCGACGTCGCCGCGGCGCACACCGTCCGGGCGACGATGATGGTCTGCTCGACGGCGCTGATCACCCTCGCCCGCAAGATGGAGGAGCGTTGGGGGATCCCGTGGTTCGAGGGCTCGTTCTACGGCATCGCCGACACCTCCGAGGCGTTGCGCCGGCTCGCCGGTCTGCTGGTCGAGCGGGGCGCCGATCCGACGCTGATCGCGCGGACCGAAGCGGTGATCGCCCGCGAAGAGGCGGTCGCTCGGGCGGCACTGGAGCGCTTCCGGCCGCGGCTCGCCGGCAAGCGGGTGCTGCTCAACACCGGCGGCGTGAAGTCGTGGTCGGTCGTCTCGGCGCTGATGGAGATCGGCATCGAGATCGTCGGTACCTCGGTCAAGAAGTCGACCGAGGAGGACAAGGAGCGGATCCGGCAGATCTTCAAGGACGAGACCCATGCCTTCGACGGGATGGCGCCGCGCGACCTCTACGCGCTGCTCGAACGTCGCGATGCCGACATCATGTTGTCGGGCGGACGGACCCAGTTCATCGCGCTGAAGGCGCGGATGCCCTGGCTCGACATCAACCAGGAGCGGGTCCATCCCTATGCCGGTTACGCCGGCATGGTGGAACTGGTCCGGCAGATCGATCTCGCCCTCCACAATCCGATCTGGGACGCGGTCCGCGCCCCGTCGCCGTTCGACGCCGACGGCCGGTTGCGCGCGGGCGTTTCGGTGATCGGGCGGCCGGAGGCGCGGGGGACGGATGGTGGCGGTGTTTCGGCCGAGCGAGCGAACTCCGACGTCGACGGCGCGATGGCGGGTGCCACGCGGTCCTCTTCCCCTCCGGGAGGGAGGGAACCCGAGGGGGGCCGTCTTTCGGACATCGACGCCGACGGGAACCGCCCGCCCGCCGTCGCCTCCGAATGCAATTCCCCTCCGCTCGCCTCCGGTACCGGCGGCCGGGTCGCGGCGGCGGCGATCGGGGCGCTCGGCGCGCCGTCGACCGGCGCGGTCGAGAGCGAGATCCACACCTCGATCTTCCGCAAGTTCGCCGCCTCCGGGGACGGCGACCAGGACGACTGCTGAGGGAGAGCCGCCATGCCGACCATCCTGCCGTCCGAAAAGGCCGCATCGGTCAACCCGCTGAAGTCGAGCCAGCCGCTCGGCGCCGCCTTCGCCTTCCTCGGCATCGAAGGGTCGGTGCCGCTGTTCCACGGCAGCCAGGGCTGCACCTCGTTCGCGCTGGTCCTGTTCGTCCGCCACTTCAAGGAGACGATCCCGCTGCAGACCACCGCCATGGACGAAGTGGCGACTATCATGGGCGGCGCCGATCACCTCGAAGAGGCGATCATGAACCTGAAGACTCGGGTGAAGCCGAAGCTGATCGGGATCTGCACCACTGCCCTGGTCGAGACCCGCGGCGAAGACTTCGCCGGCGATCTGGCGCTGATCCGGGCCCGCCGTGCCGAAGCGCTGGCCGGCACCGAGGTGGTGCTGGCCAACACCCCGGACTTCTCCGGCTCGATCGAGGAGGGTTGGTCGAAGGCGGTCACGGCGCTGATCGACGGGATCACCGCGCCGAACCCGACCTTCCGCGATCCGCGCCGGGTGGCGATCCTCGCCGGCCCCGATCTCACCGTCGCCGACCTCGAGGAGATCCGCGACACGGTCGAGGCCTTCGGGCTCGAACCGACGATCCTGCCGGACATCTCCGGCAGCCTCGACGGCACCGTGCCGGGCAAATGGATCCCGGTCAGCTACGGCGGGACTCCGATCGAGGCGATCCGCAGCCTCGGCGAATGCGGCCACTGCCTCGCCCTCGGCGAGACCCAGCGGGCGGCGGCGGAAGCGCTGAGCGCGAAATGTGGGGTGCCCCACACGATGTTCGACACGCCGACCGGGCTCGCCGCGGCCGATCGTTTCGTCACCGCGCTCGCCGAGCTCTCCGGCAATCCGGTGCCCGCGAGGCTCCTGAGGCGGCGCTCGCAGCTCGCCGACGCCCTGCTCGACGGACATTTTCACTTCGGCGGCAAGAAGATCGCCATCGCCGCCGAACCCGATCTGCTCTACCGGCTCTCGACCTTCTTCGTCGGGATGGGGGCGGAGATCGCCGCCGCGGTGACCACCACCGGGACCTCGGCGATCCTGAAGCGGATCCCGGCGGAGACCGTGCGGGTCGGCGATTTCGGCGATCTCGAGCGCATGGCCGAGGGCTGCGACCTGATCGTCGGCCATTCCCATGCCCGGCAGGCCGCCGAGCGGCTGGCGATCCCGCTGATGCGGGTCGGCTTTCCGATCTTCGACCGGCTCGGCACCCAGCACCGCTGCCACGTCCTGTGGCGGGGCACGCGCGACCTGATCTTCGAAGCCGCCAACCTGTTCCAGGCGGCGGTTCCCGAGCCCACCCCCGAACGTCTCGAGTCCTTCCGGACACAGGAGGCCCACCATGTCCGCCGTACGCCGTCTGACGCTCGTGCCCACTGACGGCCCCGAGGAGGTCGCCGCGACGCGGCCCGCCGGCGCCGTCCGCGTGGCGATCGCCACCTCCGACATGAAGCGGCTCGACGCGCATTTCGGGTCGGCCGAGCGCTTCGCCGTCTATGACGTGACCCGCGACGGCTGGGGCTTCGTCGAGGCGCTGGCCTTCGACGAGGTGACCGCCGAGACCGGCGCTCACAGAACCGACGGCGACGACCGGATCTCGCCGAAGGTCGGGGCGCTCGCCGGCTGCCATCTGCTGTTCTGCCTGGCGATCGGCGGCCCCTCCGCGGCGCGGGTGGTCGCGGCGAAGATCCACCCGATCAAGGTCGCCGAGACGACGCCGATCGAGGAGGTGCTCGAGCGGACCCGGACGATGCTCGCCGGGGCGCCGCCGCCGTGGCTGCGCAAGGTGCTCGCCGAGGCCGGCGTCGCGCCGCCCAAGCCTTCCTTCGCCGACGATTGAGGATCTCCGATGACCGACGCCACCGCCGAACTCTCCGCCGACGCCGCCGCGCTCGCCACGCCGTTCCTCGCCACGCTGGTCCGGCTGGTCCGGGCGGAAGACAGCTACGGCGTCTGGGAAGGGCGTTCCGACGCCGACATCCTCGCCGACTTCATCCTGACCAAGGAGCAGCGCCGGGAGATCCCGATCATCGGCGATCCCGATCCCGACGTGCTGTGGCGGGTCGAGCGGTTCTATGCCGCGATCGGTCTGACCATCGAGGGCCGGGTCGGCTTCGTCGCCTCGCCGATGATGAAGATGAGCCACGAAGGCTTCGGCCGGGTGATTCTGACCGTCGGCCGGCTGGTGGTGCTGTCGCGCAGCCTGCGCGACGTCCATCGCTGGGGCCACGAGAGCCTGAGCAAGCTCGCCGAAGCCGGCGGCAAGGCGGTCGACGAGGCCTGCGAGATGATCGGCAAATATCCCGGCCTCGCCGACTGGTGAGCCCATGTTTCGGCCGGGCGGGGAAGCCCCGCCGGCCACCGCCGTCATCCTCGGCGGCTCCGACCCCGGGCTCTTTCGGGGGACGACGGCGTCTCGTGGGCCGATCGCCGCTCGCCGAGCGCCGGGGATGACACTTGGAACCGCGCATCCACCGGCGCCGACCGCGCCCGATCGAGGAGCCCGAAGGATGACCGACGTCGAGACGTTGAAGGCCGAGATCCGAAAACTCTCCGCCCGCGCCATCGCCGCCAAGATGAACCTGCACGACCTCTCCGAGGAACTGCCGGTCGACTGGCAGAAGATCCCCGCCGTCGCCGAGGCGGCTCACCTGGCCTATGCCGAACTCGAAGCGGCTCGGGCGAAACTGAAGGCTGTGGAGGCCGCGTGATGTCGCAGTTCTCGACCCGTGACGGGTCCGCCTGGACCCCGGAGTACCTGACGAAGATCGACGGGGCGACCTGCATCGGCTGCGGCCGTTGCTACAAGGTCTGCTCGCGCGAAGTGATGCATCTCTACGGCGTCGACGACGAGGGCGAGATCCTCGGCCGTTGCATCGAGGGCGAGGACGAGGACTTCGACGGCGATCTCAACCGGATGATCATGGTGGTCGACGCCGAGGGCAACTGCGTCGGTTGCGGCGCCTGCGCCCGCGTCTGTCCGAAGGCCTGCCAGACCCACGTCGCCGCCGACCGTCTCGCCGCCTGAGCCGGGGAGGGCGCGCCCGAGGGCCGCTCTCCGCCTCCACCGGCGGCGGCACCCCGACGTGGGTTCGGCCGACGGAGCGAACCGGGACGGACCGCGGCCCGTCCTCGTCCGATCAGAGGAGCGACGACGATGTCGAGCGATCTCCACGCGGCCCTGATGGCCGCCCGCCGGCCCGGCGGCGACGAGGCCGATCGTTTCGACGACCACGTCGTCGCCTGCGTTCTGGCGATCGCGGCGGCCGAGGCGGAGGCGGGGATCCCGCTCGTCGAGGCGACCGGGCTCGACGGGGCGGCGCTCTCCGCGCTGGTGGCGGCACGGTTTCCCGGAGCGGTCGGGTGGTTTCCGGTCGGCGACGGTGTGCCGGAGATTACGCTCGAAGAGGAGCTGTTGCGCGATCTGCTCACCGCCCACGCGGTGATCGAGACGGGAGCGGACGGCGACGGAGCGTCGGCAGAACGGGCGGGCGCGGGCCTCGACGATGCGACGGCGATCGCCCCAGGGTCCTCTCCCCCCTCGAAGGGGAGAGACAGAGAGGGGGGGGCGGACGCCGACCTCTTGCCGGGCGCTCTCGCAGGGCTCGCGGCGGCCCCCGGCCGCGTCGTTTCCGCGTCGACGCTTCTCCCCCCTCACCCTGTCCCTCCCCCTCCGGGGGGGAGGGGACGTGAGCGGACGGAGCCTTCGGGCATCGACCTCGCGCCCGCCCCGCCGTTGGCGGCGCTCCTCGCCGGACTGGTGGCGCGGCGGGCGATGCGGGCGGATCATCTGTGGCAGGACCTCGGCCTCGCCGATCGCTCCGAACTGAACCGGATGCTCGCCCGCCACTTCCCGGCCCTCCATGCCGGCAACACCGGCAACATGCGCTGGAAGAAGTACTTCTATCGAAGGCTCTGCGAGGCGGAGGGTTTCGTCCTGTGCGCCGCGCCGAGCTGCGCGGTGTGCACCGACTTCGCCGCCTGTTTCGGAGCGGAGGACGGCGAGAGCCGGCTGGCCCGGGTCCGCCGGGCCCACGACGTCGCCCGACCGACGACGATCCGGGACGAGACGACGCAGCGGCGGGTCGCCGCCGAGTGAACGGGCTCGGCGACGCGATCGGGGCGGGCGACGGACCGGGGACGGCGCGCGGCGATCACGAGATCGTTTGAAATTCGCGCGTCTCCTCTGCTTCGAGGCGACTTTACGCTGTCGCGGCGAAGGACCAGAGTGGCATTCTTCTCGACCTCGCCCCGTGCACCCCGGCCGGTCGCCCCGCCCGGTCTCCGGAAGGACACGCTCTTGAGCTCCGCCGTCGATTCTCCCGTCCCCGCCACCCCGGCGGTCGCGCCGACCGCTGCCCCGGCGTCGACCGCCTCGTTCGGCATCCTGATCGCCCTGTCGGTGTCGCACTGCCTCAACGACACCATGCAGTCGCTGGTGGCGGCGATCTATCCGATCCTGAAAGACGGCTTCCAACTCGATTTCGGCCAGATCGGGCTGATCACCTTCTGCTTCCAGATGACCGCGTCGATCCTCCAGCCGCTGGTGGGCATCTACACGGACCGCCATCCGCAGCCGTTTTCGCTGGCGATCGGCATGGGATCGACGCTGGTCGGGCTGCTGCTCCTGTCGGCGGCGCCGAGCTACGGCTGGGTGCTGGTGGCGGTCGGGCTGATCGGCACGGGCTCGGCGGTGTTCCATCCGGAGGCTTCGCGGACGGCACGGGCCGCCTCGGGTGGGCGACACGGACTGGCCCAGTCGCTGTTCCAGGTCGGCGGCAACGGCGGATCGGCGCTCGGTCCGCTGCTCGCCGCCTTCGTCGTGCTGCCCTACGGGCGCGGCGCGGTCGCCTGGTTCTCCGGCGTCGCACTGGTTGGCATGACCATCCTGACCCGGGTCGGGTTCTGGGCGAAGAATCGGCGCAAGGCGCAGGGCAAGGCGGGCGCGGCCAAGACCTCCTCTGGTCTGCCGCGGGCGATCGTGCTCCGGTCGATCGCCGTGCTGATGATCCTGACCTTCTCGAAGAACGTCTATCTCGCCTCGATCTCCAGCTACTACACCTTCTATCTGATCGACACCTTCCACCTGCCGGTGGGAGACGCCCAGGTGCTGCTGTTCGTGTTCCTCGGCGCGGCGGCGGTCGGCACGCTGGTCGGCGGCCCGGTCGGCGACCGGATCGGCCGCAAGGCGGTGATCTGGACCTCGATCCTCGGGGTGCTGCCGTTCTCGCTCGCCCTGCCGCACGTCGGACTGACCGCGACGGTGATCCTGTCGGTGGTGATCGGGCTGATCCTGTCGTCGGCGTTCTCGGCGATCCTGGTGTTCGCCCAGGAACTGCTGCCCGGCCGGGTCGGGATGGTGGCGGGCCTGTTCTTCGGCCTCGCCTTCGGGTTCGGCGGTCTCGGTGCCGCCGGGCTCGGCCAGCTCGCCGACATGACCTCGATCCGCACCGTCTACGTGGTCTGCTCGTTCCTGCCGGCGCTCGGCCTCCTGACCGCGCTCCTGCCGAACATGAAGGCGGCGCGGCACGGCTGATCCGACATCCGCGGGACGTCCGAGCGGCTTGCGCGGCTCGGCGATCCGCTCTACCCAAGGGGCGGATTCACGACCACATCCGAAGGCAGACCCATGACCATTGCGCAGCGCACCGCCAAGCCGTCGCAGTACCTCGAGGGGGCGACCGGCAGTTGGGAGATCGTCATCGGGCTCGAGGTTCACGCTCAGGTCGCGACGAACGCCAAGCTGTTCTCGGGTGCCTCGACCACCTTCGGCGTCGCTCAGAACCGCAACGTCAGTCTGGTCGATGCGGCGATGCCGGGCATGCTGCCGGTGATCAACGAGGAATGCGTCAAGCAGGCGATCCGCACCGGTCTCGGGCTCAAGGCGGAGATCAATCTGCGCAGCGTG
>CALFRR010000023.1 GCA_937919435.1 uncultured Alphaproteobacteria bacterium
CAACCGCATTCCGGTCCTGGCCAACGACCGGCTCGAGGAGACGATCGTCTCGTTCCAGCTGGTCACCGACATCCAACGCCTGGAGGTCAAGGCGAGGATGCAGCTCCTGTCGAAGGGGCTGGTCGCCAAACACCGGTTCGACGACATCGTCGGCACCAGCCCGGCGCTGACCTCGGCGATCGAGCGGGCCCGGCGCTTCGCCGAGACCTCCGCCTCGATCCTGATCGAGGGCGAGACCGGAACCGGCAAGGAGCTGTTCGTCCAGTCGATCCACAACGCCAGCGACCGGCGCGACGGCCCGTTCGTCGCGATCAACTGTGCGGCGCTGCCGGAATCGCTGCTGGAGAGCGAACTGTTCGGCTACGCCGAGGGCGCCTTCACCGGCGCCAAGCGCGGCGGCAAGGCGGGTCTGTTCGAACTCGCCCACAACGGGACGATCTTCCTCGACGAGATCGGCGAGATCTCACCGGCGATCCAGAGCCGGTTGCTGCGGGTGCTGCAGGAGCGCGAGATCCTCCGGGTCGGCGGCGATCGGGTGACCAAGGTCAACGTCCGGGTCCTCGCCGCCACCAACCGGAACCTGTTCCAGATGGTCCGGGAGGGCCGGTTCCGGGAGGATCTGTTCTTCCGGATCAGCGTCCTCACCCTCGGCCTGCCGCCGCTGCGCGAGCGCAAGGAGGACATCCGCCTGCTCGCCGACCGGTTCCTGCGCGCCAAATGCGCGGAATACGGCAAGACGGTCGGCGATCTCGGGCTCGACGAGATCCGCCTGTTGCAGCGCCATTCCTGGCCGGGCAACGTGCGCGAGCTCGAATATTTCATCGAGAAGCTGGTGATCCTCGCCGACGGCCGGTCGCCGATCGGCGGTCTCGTCGCGCTGCTGCTCGGCGAGCACACCCACGACGGCGGCCCGCGCCCGATCCGCGTCGCCGAGACCGCGGACGACGACGGCCGAATGACCCTGGAGGTCGGTCCGATGAAGGACATGCAACGCCAGATCGTCGAGAAGATGTTCGAGCGCTTCAACGGCAACAAGGTCGAGGTCGCCCGCCGGCTCGGGATCAGCCGGGTGACGGTGTGGAACAAGATGAAGGAGATCGACACCGGCCTCCGGATGTGAGCCGGTGCCCCGTCCGCCCGGATCCGGGCCGACGAAAGGGGGCGTCGCCGACGCCCCCCGGTCGTCTCATACTCGGCTCATGAAATTCGGACTCGTCCGAATTTCATGAGCCGTACGGCCTGACCGGCCGACGCCCGTTCGGGCTTGCCTTCGCCGATGAAGTTTCGAAAAAGATCGAAACTTCATCGGCTCGGTATCAGGGCTCGATCTCCCACGGGCTCGCGCCGGTCTCGACGAAGCTCGCCAGCGAACGCAGGCTCACCTCGACCATGTCGGACACCGCCTGATCGGTGAAGAAGGCGTTGTGGGTGGTGACGATCACGTTCGGGAAGGCCCTGAGGATCGCCAGCTGGCGATGCTTGAGGATCTCCAGACGGTGGTCGGCGTGGAAGATGCCGCGCTCGTTCTCGATCACGTCGAGGGCGGCGGCCGAGATCTTCTTCTCCTCGATCGCCTCGATCAGCGCATCGGTGTCGACGAGGTCGCCGCGGGCGCAGTTGACGACGATCACTCCGTCCTTCATCCGGGCGATCGTCTCGGCGTTGATCAGATGGCGATTGTCGGCGGTCAGCGGCGCGTGCAGCGTGACGATGTCGGACCGGGCCAGGAGCTCGTCGAACTCGACGTAGTTCACCAGCCCGTCGAGCGCAGGATTGCGCCAGATGTCGTAGCCGAGGATGCGGCAGCCGAAGCCCGAGAGGTTCTGCGCGGTCGCGGCGCCGATCCGGCCGGTGCCGACGATGCCGACGGTCAGGTTGCGCATCTCCCGACCCTGGGCGCCGACCAGGGTGTAGTCCTGGGCGTTGTTGCGGGCGATGATCGTCTTCGCCTTGCGGATCGACATCAGCATCAACATCACCGCGAAGTCGGCGACCGAATTCGGGGAATAGTTGGCGTTGGAGAAGCGGATGCCGAGCCGGCGGGCGGCGGCGGCGTCGATGTTGTTGTAGCCGGCGGTGCGGGCGGCGACGAACCGGGTGCCCCCCTTCGCCAGGATCTCCAACACCTCGGCGCCGGCGTTGCAGGCGCTGAGCACCATCACGCTCTCGAAGCCGGCGGCCAGATGCGCGTTGTCGAGCGACAGATTCTGCGGCACCCGGGTCAGCTCGATGCCGAGTTCGGCGGAGAACCGATCGAAGGCGTCCGCCTCGTAGGGGCGGGCGGCGAAGGCGATCGCTTTCATGGGCGGGGGATCCTCGAATGACCAACCACGACCGGCGAGTCTGCTCTCCGGTCGACGACGACGGGCGCCCGTCCCTGCCTTTTTCGGCCGCGGCGGGCGAGACGAATCCCCTCGGTCGTTTCCTCTCTTCCGGATATCCCGCGCGCCGCTCCCTGTCCGGCCTCTCGCCGCGGGATCGCCATGCGGTCACCGGAGGTCCGGGGTCGACGGCACTCTGCGGTGCCTCTCGATGCCGATCCCGGTTCGCCATCGTCGTCCCCGGGCAGGGCGCCGCCCGGGGACGGCCGCGCCGGCGCGCGCGGCACCCGTCTCGCCGTCAGGGGGCGACGAAACGGCTGGGCGTCTCCTCGCCGGAGAGCACCCGGAGGGTTCCGGCGGCGAGCGCCTCGAGTTCGTTCTCGCCGGGGACGATCACCACCGGCGCGATGAAGGCCACCCGATCCGACACCCAGTCGGTCATCCGTTTCGAATGGGCGATGGCGCCGGTCAGGATGATCCGGTCGACCTCGCCGGAGACCACCGTCGCCAGTTCGCCGATGCCCTTGGCGATCTGATAGGCCATGGCGCGATAGACCAGCTCGGCCTCGGCGTCGCCGGCATCGATCCGGCCTTCCACCTCGAGCGCGCTGTTGGTGCCGAGATAGGCGACGAGACCGCCGACGCCGCGCATCAGTCTGGTGGCCGCCTTGCGGTCGACCTCGCCGGAGAAGCAGAGGTCGACCAGTTGGCGGCAGGGCACGCGGCCCGCCCGCTCCGGCGAGAACGGCCCTTCCTCGTCGGACAGCACGTCGATCATCCGGCCGCCGGAGATCACCGTGGCGGTGACGCCGCCGCCCATGTGGCAGACGACGACGTTGACGTCCTCGAGCCGCCGGCCCTCCGCCTTCAGCACCCTGATCGCCATCGCCCGCATGTTGAGGACGTGGCAGGAGGCCCGCCGGGTCAGTTGCGGCACGCCGGAGAAGCGGGCGATGTCCTCCATCTCGTCGACCACCACCGCGTCGTAGATATAGGCGGGGATGCCGAGCGGGGTCGCGATGTCGTGGGCGATCAGCGCACCGAGGTTGGAGGCGTGCTGATCGATCGGCCGATGGCGGAGGAAATCGACCATCGCCTCGTCGACGACATAGGCACCGCGCTTCAGGGGCGGCAGCTTGCCGCCGCGCCCCGCCACCGCGGCGAGTTCGCCGGCATCGAAGCCCTGACCGGCGAGCGCGGCGAGGATCGCCTCCTTGCGCATGTGGAACTGGTCGCCGATCGTGTCGAAGGGCGCGAGATCGGCGGCGGAATGATCGACCTTGCATTCGAACAGCTTGGTCTCGTCTTCGAAGACGGCGATCTTGGTCGAGGTCGAGCCGGGATTGATGGTCAGGATCTTCTTGGCGTCGGTCATGGGAGGTTCCGGATGTGGGCCGGTGCGGCGTCGGCCGCATCCGTCGTCCTGGGTTCAGTCGGCGCTCACCGAGGCGGCCAGCACCAGCGGCAGGAACTTGTCCTGCGCCTCGACCGCCCGCGAGGTCAGCACGATCGGCACCCGGCCGCCGACCACGATGCCGGCGCTCGACGCCCCGGCCGAGTAGCGCAGCGCCTTGATCAGGGTGTTGCCGACGGTGATGTGGGGCGCGACGAACAGGTCGACCTCGCCCGGCAGCGGGCTGTCGTAGCCCTTGATCCGCGCCGATTCCCGGCTGATCGACAGATCGTAGGAGATCGGTCCCTCGAGATGGGCGGGCGCCAGCCAGCCCTCGCGGTTGAGCCGGGTCAGCTCGGCGGCCTCCACCGATTCCGGCATCTTCGGATTGACCGTCTCGGCCGAGGAGAGCAGCGCCACCTTCGGCGGGTCGAAGCCCATCGCGGTCATCGTCGCCACGGCGTTCTCGACGATCTGCTTCTTCTGCTCGAAGTCCGGGGCGATGTTGATCGCCGCGTCGGTGATCCCGACCAACTTGTGGTAGTTGGGGATGTGGACGATGCCGAGGTGGGAGATCAGCCGGCCGGTGCGCAGGCCGCTCTCGGCGGAGAGCATGGCGCGCAGCAGATCGGCGGTCTGGATCTTTCCCTTCATGACGAAGTCGGCGTCGCCGGTGCGGACCAGATCGGCGGCACATTTCGCCGCGTCGACCGGGGTCTCGGCATCGACGATCTCGTGGGCGGCCGCGTCTTCGCCGATCTCGGCGAGCAGCGCCCGGATCTTCGCCGCCGGGCCGATCAGACGGGCGGCGAGGACGCCGTCCCGGGCCGCCTCGGTGACCGCCTCCAGGGTGTGTGCGTCGTCGGCCGCGACGACGGCGACGATCTTCCGGCGCGCCGCGCCGTCGCGCACCTTCGCGACCAACTGCTCGAAGTTCGAATAGATCACGGGGACGGTTCTCCCTGCTCGGGGCCGGACGGAAGGGGACCTCCGGAGGGCGCCCGCCCTCCGGAGGGATCGGACCGAGAGGCGGCGGAGCCTCGCGACCGATCGGGTTCTCGCCCCTCTTCGCGACGGACGGCGTCCGATCCGATCGGACCGGGCGCCGCGCCGGGATTCGGGGGGCGGCCGGATCCGCGCGGACCCGGCCGAGGTCTCGTCAGGCGACGCCGCGGACGGTGATGGCGAAGTCCGGGCAGATCGCGAAGCACTTCAGGCAGCCGACGCAGTTCTCCGGGTGGAGCGCCACCGCCGGCTGGTAGCCGATCGCGTTGAACGCCTCCGACGTGCCGAACACCCCCATCGTGCAGACCTCGCTGCAGTAGCCGCAGGCCTTGCAGACGTCGGTGGAGATCTCGACCTCGTGGTGGTGGGTGTGGCAGGCGAGGCAGCGCTCGGCTTCGAACCGGGCGGCGGCGGCATCGAAGCCGGCCTCCACCAGACCGAAGCTCTTCGCCCGCGCCGCCGGATCGATCTTGTCGGTCGTCTGCCGGGCGCGGCGCCATGCGGCGTCGGGGGTCTCCTCACCACCCGCGGTACGGGCCGGATCGATGTCGCCGTCGCCGCCGAGGAAGCGGTCGATGGCGATCGCCGACTTCCGCCCCTCGGCGATCGCGTCGATGATCGTCGACGGACCGGAGACGACGTCACCGGCGGCGAAGATGCCGGCGGTCGGGGTCGCCGAGGCGCCATCGACGGCGGCGGTGCCGCCACGGGCGACGGCCAGCCCGAGGATCTCGGCATCGGCCTGCTGACCGGCGGCGACGATCAGCGTGTCGCAGCCGAGATCGAAGGCGCTGCCGTCGACCGGCGCCAACTGGGCGGAGCGGCCGCTGCCGCCGTCCTTCGGCGCCAGCCGGACGCAGGTCACGCGACCCGCCTCGATCTTCACCGGAGCGGCACAGAAGGCGAAGGCGAGCCCCTCCTCCTCCGCTTCGGCGATCTCCTCGGCCGAGGCCGGCATGGCGATGCGGGTGCGGCGGTAGAGCAGCGTCGTCTCGGCGCCGAGGCGGAGTGCGGTGCGGGCGGCGTCGATGGCGGTGTTGCCGCCGCCGACCACGACCACCCGACGGCCGAGCTTCACCGGTTCGCCGGCATTGACCCGCTTCAGGAAGTCGATGCCGTCGAGGACGTCGGCCCGACTCTCGCCGTCGACCCCGAGCTTCACCGGGTTCCAGGCGCCGGTCGCCGCCAACACGGCATCGTGGCCGGCGGCGAGCAGCTCCGGCGCCGACCGGATGCCCGAATCGGTGGTGATGGTCACGCCGCTCGCGACAATGTGGGCGATCTCGCGATCGACCACGTCGTTGGGCAGGCGGTATTCGGGGATGCCGTAGCGCAGCATGCCGCCGGGCTCGGCCGCCGCCTCGAAGACCTCGACCGCGTGACCCTTACGGGCCAGGTAATAGGCCGCGGTGAGGCCGGCGGGGCCGGACCCGATCACCGCCACCTTCCTGCCGGTCGACGCCGCCGGCTTCTCCGGGACGAGCGGCGCGGCGAGATCGGCGGCACTGCGCTTCAGGAGGCGGATGGCGATCGGTTCGTCGTACTGACGGCGGGCGCACTTCGATTCACAGGGGTGGAAGCAGGCGTAGCCGCACACCGCCGCGAAGGGGATCTTCTCACGGATGGTGGCGAGCGCGCCGTCGAAGTCGCCGTCCCGCATCTGCCGGACGTAGCGCGGAACGTCGACGCCGGCCGGGCAGGCGGCCCGACAGGGCGCGATCTTCGGCTCCGCACAAAGCTGGGTGGTCATGGGAACGTCCTTTCAGACTCGTGCGAGAGCTTCGGCCGCGGCATCCGCACCGCTGCGCAGCGCGGTGAGGTTGGCCGTCCGGCGCGGCTCGGAGAACCGCTCGGAGATGACGGCTTCGAGCCGCTCGCGAGAGAGGATGCCGGAGGCGCCGCACAGGAAGCCGAGCGCGACGATGTTCGCCAGGCCGACGTTGCCCAGTTTCACCGCGGTGTCGGTGAACGGGAAACCGCGCAGGTTCTCGCCCTGCCGCTCAGCGACCAGGGTCGTGTCGTAGAGGACGAGCGCGCCCTCGGCCGCACGGCCCTCGTATTTGGTCATCGCCTCCGGCGACATCGCCAGGACGACGTCGGGCTTCTCCACCTGCTGGAAGACGATCTCGTCGTCGTCGATGATCACTTCGGTCATCGACGTACCACCACGGGTGGCGATGCCGTAGGACACGGTCTGGACGACGTTGCTGCCTTCCTGAATCGCGGCTTCCGCCAGGAGCGTGCCGCTGAGCAGGACACCCTGACCGCCGGATCCGGCGAGAACGATCTCGGATCTCTTCGTCATATCGGTCACCTCGTCAATTCGGGCTCGGCCCGTACCTTCAGTTTCCGGTCGCCTTGGCGCCGACTTCCGCGTAGCGCGCGGCGAAGTCGGGCTCGCAGCGATCGACGAGCTTGCCGATCGGGAAGATGCCGGCACGTTCGGCGGGACTCTTCGATCGATAGAGATCGACCGGCATCGTCCGCTCCTTCAGCCAGCCGAGCATGTCGGTGCCCTTCTTCATCTTGTTGTTGGAACCGAAGTGGGTCGGGCAGGGGCTGAGCACCTCGACCAGCGAAAAGCCCTTGCGGCTCAGCGCCTCGGTGATCAGCGCACTGAGATCGTCGACGTGCCAGGGGGTCGAGCGGGCGACGAAGTTGGCGCCCGCCACCTCCGCCAGAGCACAGATGTCGAGCTGGCGCTCGGGATTGCCGTAGGCGCTGGTCTGGGTGATCGCCCCGTTGAAGGTGGTCCCCGAGAATTGGCCGCCGGTCATGCCGAAGTTGAAGTTGTTGATGACGATCGCGGTCAGATCGATGTTGCGGCGCGCGGCGTGCAGGAAGTGGTTGCCGCCGATCGTCACGCTGTCGCCGTCGCCCATGAAGACCACGACGTGCAGATCGTCCTTCGCCGCCTTGATGCCGGTGGCGCAGGCGAGCGCCCGGCCGTGGGTGGTGTGCAGCGCGTGGGTGACGACGTAGTCGTCGAGCTTGCCGGTGCAGCCGATGCCGGTGACGACGACGGTGTCCTCGTTGCGATACCCGAGCTCCTCGAACGAGCGGAGGCATGCGCGCAGCATCACGCCGATGCCGCATCCGGGGCACCACATGTGTGGCAGGACCCCGTCCTTGAGATACTGCTGGCCCGTTGCATAAGTCATTTCGAACCTCTTCGCCGCTCGTTCAGATCGCCCGGAGAATGTCGCGAGGGGTGATGATCTGGCCGTTCCAGCTGTTCACCCGCCTGACGTCGGCACCGGCGCCGAGAACCTTCTTCACCTCGCCGGCGAGCTGGCCGTGATAGTTCATCTCCGGCACGACCACCGTCTTCGCCCGTCCACCGAACTCGGCGACCGCCTCCTCGGCGAATGGCCAGACGGTGATCAGTTGCAGGACGCCGGCCCTGACGCCGCTCTCCCGCAGGGTACGGGCGGCCGCCCGGGCGGCCCGGGTGACGGTTCCGAAGGTGACGAACAACACGTCGGCGTCGTCCGCCTCGTAGGTGCGGGTCTTGACGATCTCGGCGCGGTGATGCTCGAACTTCGAGTTCTTGCGGGCGATCTGACGGGCCGCGTTGTCCGGACCGTTGTTGGAATAGCCGTCCGGGCCGTGCATCGAGCTCGACACGTGCATGATGTAGTCGCTGCCGTAGGACGAGATCGGCGGCACGCCGTCGGGCGCCGGGCCGAAGGGCAGATAGGCGGCGGGATCACCGGTCGGCTTGCGGCGGTCGAAGACCTCGACCTCGCCCGGCTCGGGGATCAGGATGTTCTCGCGCATGTGGGCGACGATCTCGTCGGCGGCGACGACCACCGGGGTGCGCAGCTTCTCGGCGAGGTTGAACGCCTCCACCGTCAGCGAGAAGCACTCGCCGACCGAGGACGGGGAGAGCGCGATCAGTTCCTGATCGCCGTGCCGACCCCAGCGGATCTGCATGATGTCGGACTGGGCCGGCTTGGTGGCGAGCCCGGTCGACGGTCCGGAGCGCTGGACGTCGATGACGACGCAGGGCACCTCGCCCATGATCGCCAGACCGAGGTTTTCCTGCATCAGCGAGAAGCCCGGCCCGGAGGTGGCGGTGAAGGACTTCACCCCGGCGAGCGAGGCGCCGATGATCGCCGCCATCGAGGCGATCTCGTCCTCCATCTGCATGTAGACGCCGCCGAGCTTCGGCATCACCTTGGAGCATTCCTGGGCGATCTCCGACGACGGCGTGATCGGATAGCCGGCGTAGAAGCGGGCGCCGGCATAGAGCGCGCCCTGCGCCATCGCTTCGTTGCCCTGCAACAGACTGGCGTAATTCTTCATGTGTTCCCCCTGATGTTCGTCGCGCGAACATCGTCCGTCGGGTGGCGCCGCCTCGCGGCGGCGCCGACCGGTCACATCAGGCCGAGCATCTTCCAGTAGGGAATGCTGACGACCGCACCGACGATGATCAGACCCATGTAGACGAAGGTGAGCTTCACCATCGAACCGTGCGTCGCCATCTGATCCTGGGTCCCGAAGTGGGCGCACATGTAGATCGTGTTGGTGTAGCGCAGGATCCAGATGCCGCCGGCGCAGAAGGTCACGAAGATGACGATCCACGGATTGATGCCGAGCGGCGCGAGGAGCGGGGCGAAGATCATCGCGAACATCACCGACATCGACGTCATGTTGGTGAGCAGGAACTTCAGACAGTAGACCGCGACCGCCATGAAGACGACGAACAGCACCGGCTGACGGATCACCGAGTCGAGGAACGGGCCGAGCAGCGAACCGAGGTACTTGTCGATCTTCAGGAAGCCGATCACCGAGGCCATGTTGAAGACGCTGCCGATCAGCATCACCGCCGGCCACTCGATGCCGCTCTTGAAGTCGTTGTTGGTCATGGTGCGCAGGCCGAGCAGCGTGCACATGGCCGAGACGGCGACGACGCCGGAATTGATCCGGTGGAAGCCTTCGGTCATCCACATCAGCAGGGCGCCGACGAGGACGGCGAGAACGATCTTTTCGTCCTTGGTCATCGGGCCGAGCAGCGCCAGCTGTTCCTTGCCGTAGTTGGCGGGCAGGGTCACCTTCTCCTTCGGCGAATAGAAGAAGAGGATCGCGGCGGTCATGCCGACGCAGACGACGATGCCCCAGGGCAGCGACCAGAACAGCCAGTCCATCCAGGAGATGTTCTGATAGGCCTTGGGCAGGGCGGCGATCAGCGCGTAGTGCGAGAACGAGCCCGACAGGAAGACGTGGCCCATGATCACGTAACCGAGATAGCAGGCGCCGAGCATGCCGGCGGCGGCCTCACTCTTGCGCGGCAGGCCGAGACTGTCGGAGATCGCCAGCGCCATCGGCGAGGCGAGCGCCGCCTTGGCGTTCATGCTGGGCACCAGCGGTCCGATCAGGATGCCGGAGCCGACCAGACCGAGCACCTGACCCTTGAAGGTCGGCGGAACCATCGACAGCACCCAGAGCGAGATCCGCTTCAGCAGGCCGACGCGGCCGGCGACGGCGCCGAGACCGAAGGCACCGACCATGATCCACCAGCCGGAGGTGGAGAAGTTGTAGAACGCCTTGTCGAACGGCACCGTGCCGAACGCCACCCACAGGGTGCACATCATCAGGCCGGTGACGTATTCCGGCACGATCTGCGACATCCACCAACCGACGGCACAGATGGTGATGCCGAGGGCGTACATCGCCTGCGTCGTCAGCCCGGGCGGCGGCGGCAGATTGGCGACATAGACTGCGATCGCGATGGCGGCGACCGATCCGATGATTCTGATGATCTTGACGATGTCGGTCTTGTCAGGGGTCGATCCCATCGTCCGCTCCTGTCTCGTCGTTGGTTTTTCTTGTCGTGAGCTCCGGCCACGTCGTGCGGCCGAACCGGGCGAGACCGCATGCCCCACCCGACGCCCGCGATGAGCGCCGCGCCGACCGGAGCAACGCGGGTGCCAACGGCGGATGCGATCCGCCGGCGCGTGGTCGAGCCGACATTTTTTATTTCGTCAAATCAGAGAATTGATCGCCGACTACGAGCGATTGCGTACGTTCGATCACGTTGAACTTCCGGCTGCGACAGTTCGTCTCGCCGGCGGCCACCGAAAACCGGTGCGGCGCGGCGGAATCCCTTGCCGTTCAAGCCGTTGTCGCGAGGCGGCGCGGCCGGCGGCGTCCCGCGCTCGAAACGGCGGACGGACGAAGGCGACGAGGCGATGGTGTGTTCAATTTTTTGACGCCGTCAAAATTCTGAACACGGCTCCGGCAACTTCGACGACACACCCTCCTCCGGATGCGCCGACGAGACGGTTGACGGTCCCGCCGGCCGGTCGCATCATGGCCCCGTCGTGGTCTTCGACTTCCTTTCGAGGAAACGGAGCCAAGAGGGAATCCGGTGACCCCGTACCAACGGACAGTCCGGAGCTGCCCCCGCAACTGTGAGCGGCGAGCCATCGTCCACATCGTGTCACTGGGATCGCAAGATCCCGGGAAGGCCGGACGGAGGTGACGACCCGCGAGCCAGGAGACCTGCCACGACAGAGGTGTAACACCGTGGGCGGGGTGTCCCGATGGAGTGCGCGAAGAGGTCTCGTCGACCCGTCGGCCGTCACCGGCCGGATGTTTCTTCGTCGGATTCGTCGGACGTCCGCTCCGCAGTTGTCGGGGTGAACAACGCATGTCCGCAATCGAACCCGTCGTGGCGACGCTCGGCGTCCCGCGCGACCGAACCCACGTCGAACTGAAGATCGCCTACGACGCCCATCGCGCCGGATGCCTGTCCTCGGCCGAGCTCGCCGCGATCGGCCGCAACCACCGGATCGCCGGGTGGCGGCGGCTGAAGGTGCTCGGCGTCCAGGCGATCCCGTCGAACGACGTCGGTCTCCATGATCCCGTCCACGACACCGCCGCGATGATCGGTGCGCCGCAACCGGTCGCCGGCCCCGTCGAGCGACACCCGCACCGGGTCGCCTCAGAGCTCTCGGCCGCCCATCGCCGGGTGGCGGCGTGGTTCGATCTCGACCGCTCCCCGGCCCCGCCCCGGTTGGCGCCGGACCGGAGCTTCGGCCTCGGCTCGACCAAGCCGGTCGCCGAGTTCCTGGAGGCGAAACTCCTCGACATCCACACCCGGCCGGTGTTGCTCGGCCCGGCCAGCTTCCTCGCCTGCGCGGTGCCGATGGTCGCCGGTTTCGATCCGCTCGATCTGTTGCCGCGGGTGTTGCCGGTGTGGAGCGAAGTGATGCGGCGGCTCGCCCGGGCAGGCGCGGATCGGATCGAGATCGACGAACCCTGCCTCGCCGACGACCCCGACGGACGCTTCCTCGCCGCCGCGGCGCAGGCCCTGACGGTGCTCGGCGACGACCGGCGGCTGCCCGAGATCGTGCTGACCACCGGGCACGGCGGCATCGCCCGGGCCCTGCCGACGCTCGCCCGCCTGCCGATCGCCGGCCTCCACCTCGATCTGGTCGGGGCTCCCGATCAGCTCGATGCGGCCCTGGAAGCGTGGCCGGCCGGGCGGCGCCTGTCGCTCGGCGTCGTCGACGGCCGTTCGACCCGACCGGCCGACCTGCCGAACCTGCTGCGGCGGCTCGATCCGGTGGTTCGGCGGCGCGGCGCGGACACCGTCGAACTGGCGCCGGCCACACCCCTTCGCCGGCTCACCTTTCATTCGCCGTTGGAGACCGTCGTCGATACCGGCGTCGACGACGGCATGATGTTCGCCGCCGACAAGATCGGCGAACTCCGCCTGCTGGCCCGTGCCCTCGGGCAGGGCGCCGAGGCGGGCGGACGGACGATCGCCTCGGCCCGGGCGGAAGCGGAGGCCCGGCGGCCGCGCCCGTTGGCGAGCCGGCCGAGGTCCGGCCCCGGTCGCGTCGCGGCGGAATGACCGGAACCGACGCCGGCCGGTAGGTCGAACTGTCGCAGCGGCGACCTGCTTGCCGGCCCGCGCATCGCATGCAACGGTTGCGGCCGGTTCGGTGCCCTCACCGGGAGAATCGGGAACGCGGTGGAAATCCGCGACGTGCCCAACGCCGTGAAAGGGGACCGCCGCGGAACTCGGGGAGACCCGAGCCCACTGGCTTCGGCCGGGAAGGGTCCGTCGGCGGGATGATCCTCAGTCGGAAGACCGGCCGAGCCGAAGAGGTCTGCCCCGCGTGGACGGTGGGGGAGATCGCGACGGGCTCGTGGGGACCACCGATGCCACTGTCATCTCTCGCCGCCCGCGGGGCGGCGCCTTCGTCCGCGTCTTCCGACACGGCTTCCACTCCCTCCTTCGCCGCGGCGCCCAGACTCGCCGGCGTGCCGATGGAACGCACCCATCCCTCGATCGTCGTCGACGGCGTCGGCGCACAGGAGCAGACGCTCGCCGCATCCAACCCGTTCTGGGTGTTCTTCGTGCTCAACACCGGAATCGCCCCCTGGCTCTCCGGGGTGATCGTCGCCGGCATGGGGCTCGGCCTCGGCCAGGCGATCGCGGTGATCGTGCTCGGCAGTTTCCTCGGCGCGGCGCTGCCGGCGGCGACCGCCCTCGGCGGACCGGCGAGTGGGCTCTCCCAACTCGAGGCCGGCCGCTACGCCCTCGGCGCGACCGGCAACCGACTGCCGGCCTTCGCCAACTGGGTCGGAGCGATCGGCTGGGACGTGATCTTCAACTCGCTCGCCGCCGCCGCGCTCGTCGCGCTCGTCGCCCGCTGGGGCGTCGCGGCGCCGATGTGGGCGGTGTTCGCCGGTCTGGTCGTCGTCCAGTTGGTGATCGGCATCTGGGGACACCACCTGATCCAGATCACCGCCCACTGGACCGGGCTGGTGCTGGGCCTCGCCTTCGTCGGGCTGGGCGGCGCGGCGGTCCTGCGCACCGGTCTGCCCACCGCCTCCGGAACCGCGGGAACCGCGGAAATCTTCGCGGCGCTGCTGCTGGTGGTGTCGTTCTCGATCACCCTCGCTCCCTACGCCTCCGACTACACCCGCTACCTGCCGCGGACCACGCCGGCCGGCCGGGTGTTCGGCTCGGTGTTCTCGGGCCTGTCGCTCGGCTCGATCCTGTTCATGGGCTTCGGCTGGGCGACCGCCTCGCTGGTCGCCGAACCGTCGCCGATGGGCGTGATGGCGGCGCTCTCCGACCTCTCCGGACCGCTGGCCCCGCTGGTGCTCCTGGTGATCGCGGTCAACTCGGTGCCGTGCAACGCGGTCAACGACAACTCCGCCGCCTACTGCCTGATCTCGGCGGGCTTCCGGGTGTCGCGGCCGGTGGCGGCGGTGATCGGAGCGGCGCTCGGCTACGTCGTCTGCCTCGCGGCGAACGAGAGCTTCATCGTGTTCTTCGAGAACTTCCTGTTCCTGTTCGCCCACGGCATCGCCCCCTGGGCGGCGATCCTGATCGTCCACCGGGCGATGCGGGGGGCGCGGCCGAACACGGTGCCGGCCGGCTTCACCGGCGGCGCGGCGATCTTCGTCGGCGTGACCGCCCTGTCGATCCTGCTGTTCTCGGCCAACTCGCTGTGGACCGGTCTGCTCTCGGCCGCGGTCGGCGGGGCCGACATCGGCCCCTACCTCGGCTTCGTCGCCGCCGGAGCGCTCGAGGCGCTGCGGCTCGCGAGACGGCCGGCGGATGCCGCCTGATCGACCGGGCCGAGGGGCGCGCGCCCGACGGCCGGGGTCGCGGTCGGTCGAAGCGTGCGCCCCGCCGGGTCAGTCGCCGGGCTCGGCCCGGGGGGCGCGGCGCAGTGCTTCGGCGAGGATCTCGACGGGGTGCCGCACCTCGTGGGGCGACATCTGTCGGAACTGGACCCGGCACCCCAGGCATTCGGTGACCACCATGTCGGGCTCGGCGGCGGCGGTGCGGGCCATCAGCCCGCGCCCCATCGCCAGGGACGCCGCATGGAACGTCTCCTTGAAGCCCATGATGCCGCCGAGGCCGCAGCAGTCGTCGGGCCGGCCGACCGATTCGATCCGGGTACCGGCGATCCCTTCGAGGAGTTCGTACCAGGGACGGCCGATCGCCTGTTCGCGCAGATGGCAGGGCGGGAAATAGGCGAGCTTCTCGGAGGTCACCGCCTCGGGCAGACGCAGCCCACCCTCGGCGGCGAGATCGCGCAGATACTCGCCGAGTTCCCAGGTGTGGGCGGCGACGTCGATGCGCAGCGACGGATCGACGTCGGCGAAATAGCCGTCGTCCTCGCCTTCGCCGGCGTAGGGACGCACCGCGATCTGGTTGATCACCCAGGTGTCGTGGAAGCCGGCGGCGGCCGAACCGAGCCGGCCGGTGGGCACGAGCGCCTCTTCGACCAGCCCTTCGCGCACCCGCTCGACGTCGCCGTCCTCCTCGGCGAGGAGGCGGCGGATCTCGGCCCGGCGGGCCTCCGAGAAACGGGCACCGCGGGCGAGGACCGTCTTGAAGGCGAAACTGCAGGTCGGGCAGGCGCTGACCACGTCGAAGCCGGCCTCGATCGCCTGCCGAAGCACCGGCAGGTTGGTCTCGGCGAGCCGACGGGTACGCGGCCGATCGCCCTCGAGATAGGTCGGCATGCCGCAGCATTCCTGCGGCGGCACCCAGACGGCGATGCCGTTCGCCTCCAGCACCTCGACCGTCGCCTTCGCCACCTCGGGGAAGAAATGGCGGGCGGTGCAGCCGACGAAATAGGCGACCTTGCGACCGTTCACGCGCGGCATCGCGGTCAGTCCGCGCCGCTTCGCCCAGGCGTCGAAACCCTCCTTCGGCACGTCGGGCAGACGCCGCTCGGGATGGACGCCGACCGCACGTTTCAGAAGGCCGCCGGCCGGCGACTTCAGGAGCGCGTCGGCGACGGCCGGCAGAGTGCCGCAGAGCCGCCCGACGAGCCGGACGTCCTCGATCAGCCGGACGGTCCAGGGCAGGCCGTCGCGCGCGATCTGGGCATCCTTGGAGCGGCGGATCTCGGTCTGGATCGGGGCGCAGGGGCACTGGCCGCAGGAGTTGCACATGTCGATCATGTCGGCGAGTTCCCTCGCCTCGGGCCGGATGCCGTGGTCGCGGATCCGGTCGGCGATGGTGAACAGGCGCGGGAAGAACTGGCAGGGTGCCTCGTCGAGGATCTCGCGGCACTGATCGCAGTTGGCGCAGTGGGTCAGCACGCCACGGGCGATCGTCTCGGGGGTCACGTCGGCCATCGCGGCTCACTCCGCTGTTCGTTCGCCTCGGACGACGGTCCGCTTCAGGATCCGCTCGGGCGGCGCCAGATGCCGAGGCAGAAGCGGTGCGGTCCCGGTACGCCCGGCGGGACCAGCGCGACGCGATCGCCCGGCCGGATCACCGCATCGGCGAGCCCGATCGCCTTGTGGTTGACGAACAGCGATTCGACCGCGTCGAAGGAGACGTCGAGCCGGACCAGGAGTTCGAAACCGTCGATCGGACCGGCGAGCGGCAGACGATGCGGCGACGTCCAACCGCGGGCCCGGAACAGCCCGGCGAGATCCATGAAGCCGACCACTTCGACGGTATCGGGCGTTCCGTTCATCCGGGCACTCCTGCGATCGCTTCGACCTCCGTCGGTTCGACGGCGAAATCCATGTCGAGCAGATCGACGTTCAGCATCCGCCGGACCAGCGGTTCGCCGAGGCCGAGGATCAGTTTCAACACTTCGGTGGCGGCGAGGGTGCCGAGCACCCCGGGCACCACGCCGAGGATGCCGACCTGGGCACAGGTGGCCACCCGCCCCTCCTCCGGGACCCGCAGCAGATCGTGCAGGCCGGGATTCGGCATGCCGTCGGGGCCGGTCTCCCAGGGTTTCAACACGGTGAGCCAACCCCAGAATTCCTGCACGCCGGCGGTGACCAGCGGCACCTTCCGAGCGGCGCAGGCGTCGGCGAGGAGGAAGCGTGTGGGGAAGTTGTCGACCCCGTCGACGACCACGTCCCAGCCCTCGACGATCCCGCCGACGTTTCCCTCGTCGAGGCGGACCGGGTGGGAACGGACCTCGACGTGCGGGTTCAGCCCTCGGATCGCCGCAGCGGCACTCTCCACCTTCGGCCGGCCGACGTCGGCGGTCGCATGGATCACCTGCCGTTGCAGATTCGAGAGCGAGACGACGTCGTCGTCGACGATGCCGAGAGTGCCGATGCCCGCGGCGGCGAGATAGAGCAGCGCGGGCGATCCGAGACCACCGGCGCCGACGACCAGAACCCGGGCGGCCTTCAGCTTCTGCTGACCCGGACCGCCGACGTCGCGGAGCACGATGTGGCGCGCGTAGCGCTCGGTTTCTTCCCGCGAGAACATCGATGCGCCTATCCGCCGCCGACCAGCGGGAAGATCGCCAGGGCATCGCCTTCGACCAGGACGCGATCGGTCTCGACGTGGCGGCCGCGGACGAACAGCATCCCGACCTCCGGTTCGTCGATGTCGAGGGCGCGCAACACGTCGGCGACGGTGGTGCCCTCGGCGACGTCACGTTCGGCTACCCGGAAACGATCCTGCCGGAACGTCGCGAACAATTTGATGGTGATCAGCATGTTCTCTCCGTTCCGGCAGGAAGTTCAGAGGAGTGGAAGTCCTCAGAAATTCCAGAAGGTCGCCAGTTCCTTCTGGTCCATGTCCCACTTGGCGTCGTGCGGCGCGATCGACTCGAGTTCGAAGAACTCCGGCAGACGATCGGTCTCGGGGCCGAGGCCGGCGGCGAGGTTGAAGGCGTGCTCGATCTTCAACACGTTCTTGCCCAGCGCCACCACGTCGTCACCGGTGAGGGCGAGCCCGTAACGGGCGTTGAGCATCTCGACCACCGAACCGAGGCAGGCCGGAATGTCCAGCGCCGGGAAGGCGATGAACAGGCAGAGGCCGGTCGAATCGACCGCCGCGGTGGCGATCTGCAGATTGCGCGACAGCTCGACCTGTCCGTCGTTCTTCAGCGGATCGACCTTGCCGCCGACGTTGAGGATGTTGGTGGCGATGGCGTAGCCGGCGGTGTGGTCGGCCCCCATCGTGGTGGTCGCGTAGGTGACGCCGATGCCCTTGATCGGACGCGGATCGTAGGCCGGGATCGCCTGGTTCTTGACGACCGGGATACGGGTCAGGCCATAGGCGCGGCCGACGTGGCCGGTGCCGCCGCCGAGCAGACGGCCGAGCGGGGTCGCCTTGGCGATGTCCTCGCGCAGAAGCTGGAGCATCCGCGCGCCGTCGCCCCAGGGCAGCAGGCCGGCTTCCATGGCGACGGCGAACATCACCGGCGTCTCGATCGAATCGACACCGAGGTCGTCCATGACGTTGTCGATCTCGGCGATGACGTCGAGGTCCTTGATCATCCCGTCGGCGCCGAGCGCCCAGATGGTCTCGTACTCGAAGCCCGAGGTCAGATACTTGCCGTCCTTGTCGTTGTAGACCTGGCTGCACTGGATCTGACAGGCCGGCGAGCAGGGATGGCTCGGCTCGCCTTCGCGGGCGACGATGTTGTCGTACATCTGCTCGCCGGAGATCTGGTCGTGATGATCGCACTGACCGGTCGTGAAGTTCTTGGTCGGCAGACCGCCGGCCTCGTTGATCACGTTGACCAGCACCGCGGTGCCGTACTTCTTCAGGCCCTGGCCGGAGACCGGATGGTCGGCCAGCGTCTTGGTGAAGGTGCGGTTGGCCTCCTTGAACTTGGCCGGATCGGCGAGGGCCAGCGGAGCGCCGCCGGTCGGATCGATCGCCAGCAGCTTGACCCGCTTGGAACCCATCACCGCACCGAGACCGCCGCGGCCGAAGCTGCGGATCTTGCTCTCGGGGTCCTTCACCGAGATGTTCGAGATCGCCATCATGTGCTCGCCCGCCGGGCCGAGCGTGATGACCCCGAAGTCCTCGCCGTGGCGGGCGTTGATCTTCTCCACCGTGGCGAAGGTGCCGAGGCCGAGGGTCTCGGTCTCCTCACGGATCTCGACGCCGTCCTTGCCGACCACCAGCGCATACCATGCGTCGCCGGCCGGCTGGCCTTCGACGATGATCGCCTTGATGCCGAGGCGCGCGATGATCCGCGAAGAGGTGCCGCCGGCCGAGCTCTCCTTGATGCCACCTGTCAAGGGGCTCTTGGCACCACAGGAGAACCGGCCGGCGTTCGAGGCGGCCGTGCCCGAGAGCAGGCCGGGAGCGAAGACCAGCTTGTTGTTCGGTCCGAGCGGATGGCAGGTCGGCGGGACTTCCGCCGCGACGATCGTCGACGTCAGGGCGCGACCGCCGAGACCGGCCCATTCCGCCGGAACCGGTTCCACCTTGACCGAGAGGTCGGTCATGTTCACGCGGTAGATCTTGTGCATTTCCTGCTCCCCGTCTCGGCTCGAGCGCCGCCGACCCGAAGCGGTCCGCGACGCCTTCGGAGCGCACATGGGCGCCCTCTTCGAACGACATTGAATGCCGCGACGATCCGGAAATACACTCCGCAGGAAATATTATTATGCGACGCGAATCACAACCGAGGTCGTTCGCCGAACAGGTATTTCAGTCTTTCTCGACGACTCTCGCAGCGACAGGGACGCCGTCGGATACTTCGACAGGGGAGGAAACCACGAGTTCGTCCAGGGCACACAGATGCGGTGTCGCAATACGCGACACTTCTGCCTCGAGTGCCCGCCAGCGAGCCACGATGTCACGGCCGAGGTCGGTCAACTCCGCTCCGCCGAGCCCTCCGGTGGTGCCGACGACCACCGGTCGGCCGAAGGCCTTGTTCATGTGGTCGACCAGATCCCAGCCGCGTCGGTAGTTCATGCCGAGGGCCCTCGCGGCGGCGGAAATCGAGCCGGTCCGGCCGATTTCCTCGAGCAGACGAACCTTCCCGTGACCGATGCGGGAGTCCGTGCCGACCTTCAGTTGGAGCCTGAGCGAGATCATGCCGCCCTCCCTCGAAACGACCCGCGACGAGTGTAGCGGATCCCTCCTCCCGACAGAACGTCCGCATCACCATCGGCTTGTACATCGCTCGACAGTTCGACACGATCGCGCCCGCCCGAACGCCTCACCACCCGGAGCCGACGCATGGCCCAGTTGACCAGCGACACCTTCGCCTTCGGCGGCGAGCTGATGTCGATCGAAACGGCGATCGCCGCGATGGCCACCCGCGTCCCGCCGGTCGCCGAAATCGAGACGGTGCCGCTCGACGCCGCCGAGGGCCGGGTCGTCGCCGACACGATCGTCGCGCCGATCGATCTGCCGGTCTTCGCCAATTCGGCGGTCGACGGCTGGGCGGTCGCCTTCGACGACCTCGCCGCATCGGGAACCACGGTGCTGCCGGTCGCCGGGCGGGTCACCGCCGGCGCGGCGGCGGGAGCCGCGCTCCGCGGCCATGCGGTGCGGATCTTCACCGGCGCGCCGATGCCGGAAGGCACCGACACGGTGTTCATGCAGGAGGACGTACGGGTCACGGAAGCCGGCGCGGTGGCGCTGCCCGCGGGGCTGGCGCGGGGCGCCAAC
>CALFRR010000024.1 GCA_937919435.1 uncultured Alphaproteobacteria bacterium
CGACGGCACCTGGCCGGGCCTCGTCGGCATGCTGTGCATGGCCGGCACGCTGACCTCGCTCGGCAAGCCCTATGCGCGGCTGTGGTCGGAGAACTTCGACGACGCGCTGTTCGTCGACGGGCTGAAGTCCTGGCTGAAGACCGGTGAGATCCGGCACGACGTGTCGCATCTGAGCCGGGTCGACGCCTCGCATCCGGTGATGAAGAGCGCGGCCGGCGAAGCCGGTGTCGAGATCGGCAAGTGGTCCCTGCGCCACAAGGAGATCATCGGCCTGTTCGACGCCTACTGCATGGGCATGATGAACGGCGTCTTCCCGCTGAAGGCGCTGGCCGACATCGGCATGCCGATGGAAGCGCTGTCGCAGTCCGACCTGCTGGTCGAGATGGCGAAGGTGCCGGTGGCGCTGCGCGAGGAGTGCCTCGCCTTCTACGAAGCGCGCGGCATGAAGTTCCTCTGGGGCAAGGACGGGGCGACCGAGCTGGTGCGCGAGCAGGTGCTCGAGCAGTGCGCGATGCTGATCGCGCTCGGCCGCTACGTCGACCGGTTCGGTCTGTCGGCGGTCGGCGTCCAGTATCAGCAGGGTCTGGCGCGGGCCTGCGCGGCCTCCGACTTCGCGGAAGGGGCGATCGGTTCGGCCGAGCGCTTCCCGATCCCGACCGAGGACGGCCGCATCGTCCGCCCGGGCAAGCCGATCCCCTGCATCAACGAAGTCGACATGGGTACGGCGATCCCGCAGACGCTGCTGTTCCGTCTGCTCGACAGCCTCGGCCTGCCGGCCGAGACGACGCTGCACGACATCCGTTGGGGCAGCGAATTCGAAGGCACCTTCTATTGGGACTTCGAGATCTCCGGCTCGGTGCCGTTCGAGCATCTGAAGGGCGGCATCGCCGGGGCCACCGGCCATCGCCAGCCGCCGATGTACTTCCCGAAGGGCGGCTCGACCATCGCCGGCCAGGGCAAGGCCGGCCGGCTGGTGTGGGCCCGGGCCCACTACGAGGGCACCCGAGTGGTCCTCCACGTCGGCACCGGAACCGCGGTCGAGCTGCCGACCCAGGAGTTCCAGCGTCGGCTCGCCGCCACCACCAAGGAATGGCCGCTGCTCAACTGCGTGCTCGACGGCGTGTCGCGCGACCAGTTGATGGCCGGCCACCAGTCGAACCACATCTCGGTCGCCTACGTCGACGAGGCGCATCTGGCCGATGTGGTGAAGGCCTTCGTCGCCCAGGCGATCACGCAGAACATCGACGTGTTCGTCGCCGGCGACGCCCGCAGCCTCCTCTGAGCCTCCACCCGGCGGTGCCTTCCGGCACCGCCGGGCCTTTTCTCAGGAAGACGACCGGTGGTGAGACGGCCGCGCGACGCGAGTGACCGATGAGCGACGGCGAAGGGCCCGAGGGCGCCCCGAAGACGGTCGACGAGGTCGCACGGGCGACCGGCTGTTCGCCGACCACCGTGCGGCTGGTGGTCTCCGGCCAGGGCGAACGCTATCGGATCAAGGCGGAGACGCGGGCCCGGATCGAGAGCTACGTCGCCGCCCACGGACTGGTGGTCAACCACGCCGCCCGTTCCCTCCGGACCAAACGTTCCGACGCGATCGGGCTGATCGTGCCCGACCTCGCCAATCCGTTCTTCGCCCGGGTCGGGGCCGAACTCGAGGACCGCTGCCGGGCGCGCGGCCTCGTCCTGCTGACCGCCTCGACCAAGGAAGATCCCGAGCGCGAGGGCCGGGCGGTGGCCGGGCTGGCGGCGCGTGGCGTCGACGGTCTGGTGATCGCCGCCTGCCGGCCGCAGGCGAGCCTCGCGGCGGCGAGCCGGCGTCGGCCGATCACCACGGTGCTGATCGATCGGGCCTTTCCCGTGCTCGGTCTGCCGACGGTGGTCGGCGACCATCGCGCATCGGCGAAACGGCTGACCGAACGGTTGTTCGCCGAGAGCCGCGGACCGATCCGGTTCCTCTGTGGCCGGCCGGATCTGCCGTCGATCGCCGACCGTATCGCCGGTTTCCTCGACGCCCATAGGGCGGCGGGGCGGGGCGACGCGACCGAGCTGATCCGGTCCGTCGAGGTCGACGACGCCCGGGCGGGATCGGCGGCGATGCGCGGCCTGCTCGCCGACGGGGTGCCGCCGGTGTTCATGTGCTCGTCGATGCACATGCTGGAAGGAGCGCTGAGCGCGATCGTCTCGACCGTCGGTCGGATCCCGGCGGCCACGGTGATCGGCACCTTCGACCATCACCCGCTGCTCGACTTCGTCCCGAACCGGATCGTCTCGGTGCGACAGAACGAGGCCGGCATCGCCGAACGGGCCTTCGCACTGCTCGCCGCCGCGATCGACGGCGAGGGTGCGTCGGCGGTCGTCGACGTGGTGCCGAGCCGCCTCGCCGACCACTGGTGAGCCGTCGCCGACGCTCCGCCGAAAGGCGCAGATGCGGGTCCGATCGCGGCCCTTTCGGGCGCAACGGAAGCGGGGCATTATGCTCCGCACGGATGTATCTCGTTACATCCGACGGTGAGTGCGGTTCGGACGGACGCGAACGGAGGAGACGGGCATGACGCGACCGCCGTCGCGTCGGACGGGTGTGGCGACGGGCCGAGGGCTCGTCCGAGAGCCGCCGCCGCTCGCCACGGTCCGTCGACGCTATCTCGCCGAAGGGATCGAACCGGGGGGCGACGTGCCGGCGTCGATCGTCCGGTCGTGGCGGCGCAGTGCCCGCCACGGTCTCGACATGGACCGGCCGCCGGCGATCGAAGCCCTTTCCTCCGGACAGCTCAGAGAGGCGCGCGAGCGCAACGAGATGCTTCTCGGCGCGTCGCGCGGCGAACTCGAAGCGCTCTACGAGGATGCCCGGAGTTCGGGCGGAATCGTCATCCTGACCGATCCGGACGGGCTGATCCTCGCCACCGTCGGCAACCTCGACTTCGCCGAGCGCGCGTCGCGGGTTTCGCTGCGCCCCGGGGTGGCCTGGGGCGAGGCGTCGATCGGCACCAATGCGATCGGCACGGCGCTGGCCGAGACCTGCGAGATTTCGGTGCGCGGCGCCGAGCACTTCTTCGGGGCCCACCACATCCTGTCGTGCTCGGCGGCGCCGATCTTCGATCCGGCGGGCCGGGTGATCGGGGTGCTCGACTTCTCCAACTCGTCCAGTCTGGTACAGACCCACACGCTCGCGCTGGTCCGCCGGGCGGTCGAGCAGATCGAGCGGCGGCTGTTCGAGGGGCGTTTCGGCGGCCACGAGCAGATCCATTTCCATGCCGATCCGGCGCTCCTCGACGGCCCCCACGAGGGGCTGCTCGCCTTCGAGGAGGATCGTCTGGTCGGTGCCAACCGTTACGGGATGAAACTGCTCGGCCTCGACTGGTCGGCGCTCGGGGCGCTGCGATTCCGGGAGATCTTCGACGCCGACCGGACCTCGCTCGTCGCGGATCGGCCGGCCGGGCCGAACCGGGTGCGCACCACCCGGGGCTCGACGATGTTCGCCCGGTTGCGGCCGTCGAGCCGGCCGTCGGCCGTCCGACCCGAGCCGCGGGCCGGCGGGGTGGGGCGGGTCGAGCCGGCGGCGATCTTCGACGCGCGGGTGTCGAAGGCGCTGGAGCGGGCGATCCGTCTCTGCGACAACGGCGTCGCCATCCTGGTCCAGGGCGAGATCGGGACCGGCAAGGAGATCTTCGCCCGTCAGATCCATGCCGGCGGTCGGCGCCACGACGGGCCGTTCGTCACCGTCGACTGTTCGGCGATCGATCCGGGCGAGATCGCAGCCGTCCTGTTCGAGGCGGGCGGGGGGGCGCTGCACCGGGCGATCGGCGGGGTACTGCTGCTCGAAGCGATCGAGGCGCTGCCGCTCGGCATCCAGGCCCGGCTCGAGCGGCTGCTCGCCGACGAGGGCCGGGCGGCGACCGAAGATTTCGGTCTCGTGGTGGCCACCCACTGCAACCTCTCGGAACGGGTCCGGCAGGGTGCCTTCCGGCGCGATCTGCTCCTGGCGATCGGCGCCTATCCGGTCGAACTCGATCCGCTCCGGCGTCATCCGGACCGGGCCAGGGTGATCGCCGATCTGTGGGCCCGGGTGGCGCCGACCTCGGTGCGCGGCCGGCTCGAACCGGCGACGGCGGCGCTGCTCTCCGCCTACGACTGGCCGGGCAACCATCGCCAGTTGATGGCGACGCTCCGGTCTCTGGTGGTGCTCGCCGAAGCCGGCGAACGGCTCGACGCCGACGCCCTGCCGACGGAGATCCGGGCGGTGCGGGAGACGCCGCCTCCGGAAGCGCCGGTGACGCTCGACGTCGAGGTGGGGCTGGAGACCATCACCCTCGCGGCGATGCAGTCGGCGCTCGAAGCGGAAGGCGGCAACGTCTCGCGGGCGGCGCGACGTCTCGGCGTTCACCGGTCGACGCTCTATCGGCGGCTGTTCTCGCGCGAACGCGGCGGCGACCGAGCCGACGGATCGTCTTCGGTGTGACGTCAGGGCGCGGATGATCTCACCATCGTTCGACCAAAGTCGTCGATGGAAACGCGTATTCGTCGGTCTCTCCGAAATGTATCCCGGAGAGCGGCGCGCGGAAGAATGTCAGTTCTGAAATAACTGTTCGTGCATCGGGCTTCGGGACTGTCGCTGTCGCGTTGTGCGACAGTCGATCCGACTGCGTCACCTCGTCCAGATGCCCGTCTGGAATCGTTTCACGGTACCCGCCGCCCCCGTGTCTCGCCTATTATGCGCATGTCGACATAATCACCGGAGCGACCGGTCGATCGTCGGCGGGCAGCGATGTCCGCGGATCGTCCGTGGGTCGGACACCGGCGGAGACGGCGGAGAGCGAGATGGACGTCTACGAAGACCTGATCGCCGAACGAGCCGCCGGGCGGGCCTGTGCGCTGGCGACGATCGTCAACGTGCAGGGATCGATCCCGAGCCATGCGAGCGCCAAGATGGTGGTGCACGAGGACGGTTCGATCGTCGGTACGGTGGGGGGCGGTGCGGCGGAAGCCGAGGTGATCCTGGCGGCGCGCGAGGTGATCGCCTCCGAGCGGCCGAAGATGGTCTCCTTCGCGCTCCACGACGATCCGAAACTCGACACCGGAATGGTCTGCGGCGGCAGCCTCGACGTCTACGTCGAGCCGATCGTGCCGACTCCGGTGCTGCATCTGTTCGGCGCCGGGCACGTCGGGGCGCTCACCGCGCGGGCGGCGAAGCTCGTCGGGTTGGAGACGGTCGTGGTCGACGACCGGCCGGAGTTCGCCAATGCCGAGCGTTTTCCCGACGCCCGGGCGATCCGTGCCGAGAGCTTCGCCACGGCGATGGCGGGGCTGGCGCCGAACCGGCGCTCGATGGTGCTCATCGCCACCCGCTGCCACGAAATCGACGGTGAAGTGCTCGAATGGGCGCTCGGCACCGCGGCCGGCTACATCGGCATGATCGGATCGCGCCGCAAAGTGCTGACCGTCTGGTCGCGGCTGCGGGAGAAGGGCTTCCCGATCGAGGCCTTCGAACGGGTCCATGCGCCGGTCGGCCTCGACATCGCAGCGGAGACGCCGGAGGAGATCGCGATTTCGGTGATCGCCGAGATCGTCGCCTGGCGACGCGACGCGGCGGCGGTTCGGCCCCTGATGCGCAACATGGCGATGCTGGCGCAGGCGACGCGCCCGAAGGTCGCCTCCTGAGATCGGTCGGCGCGGCGTCGCCCGAGCTCGCCGCGCACGCCCCCCGGAAAGAAGAGGAGAGCTCGGGTGCCGTCGGGCAGGCCGGGCCAGCGGAGGAAAACCCAGATGAAACGTCTCTGTCTCAACGTCAACGGTGTCGATCGGTGGGTGGTCGTCGACGTCCAGGCGAGCCTCGCCGACGTGCTGCGCGAACAGATGCTGCTGACCGGCTGCAAGGTCTGCTGCGAGGACGGTCAGTGCGGGTCGTGCACCGTGGTGATCGACGACAAGCCGGTCCGCGCCTGCGTCACGCCGCTGTCGAAACTGGCGACCGGCGCCAAGATCACGACCATCGAGGGGCTCGGCACCGCCGGCGACCTGCATCCGCTGCAGATCGCCTGGATGGCTCACGGCAGCGCCCAGTGCGGCATCTGCACCCCCGGGTTCATCATGTCGTCGAAGGTCCTGCTCGACAAGAATCCGAACCCGACCCGCGAACAGGTCCGCGCCTGGTTCAACCGCAACCGCAACCTCTGCCGCTGCACCGGCTACAAGCCGCTGGTCGACGCGGTGATGGACGCCGCCGCGATCCTGCGCGGCGAGAAGACCGCCGACGAAGTGCTGGCCAAGCCGAAGGCGGACGGATCGATCCTCGGGACCCGGTATCAGCGGCCGTCGGCGGTCGCCAAGGTCACCGGCACCTGGGACTTCGGCGCCGATCTGGCGCTGCGCATGCCGGAGGGCACGCTGCGCCTCGCCCTGGTCCAGGCCGACGTCAGCCACGCGCTGATCAAGGGCATCGACACCGCGGAAGCCGAGGCGATGCCGGGCGTCGCCAAGGTGATGACCTGGAAGGACGTCAAGGGCAAGAACGCGATCACCGGCCTGATCACCTTCCCGACCAACAAGGGCGACGGCTGGGATCGGCCGATCCTGTGCAAGGAGAAGGTGTTCCAGTTCGGCGACGCGATCGCCATCGTCGCCGCCGACACCGAGGCCCATGCCCGCGCCGCGGCGGCCAAGGTCAAGGTCGATCTCGAGGTGCTGCCGGCCTACATGTCCGGCTTCGCCGCGCTCGAGCCGGACGCGATGGAGATCCATCCCGGTGTGCCCAACGCCTATTACGAGCAGGGCGTGGTCAAGGGCGCCGACACCGGGCCGCTGATGGAGAGCGCCGCGGCGATGGTCGACATCACCACCTACTGCTCGCGTCAGCCGCATCTGCATCTCGAGCCGGACTGCGGTGCCGCCTACACCGACGACGACGGCGTGCTGACCATCCTGTCGAAGTCGATCGGCGTGCATCTGCATCACGCGATGATCTGCCCCGGCCTCGGTGTCGAGCCCGAGAAGCTGCGGCTGATCCAGAACCCGACCGGCGGTACCTTCGGCTACAAGTTCTCGCCGACCATGGAGGCGCTGCTCGGGGTGGCCGCCCTGGCCACCGGCAAGCCGGTGTCGCTGGTCTACAACCAGTACCAGAACATCACCTACACCGGTAAGCGCAGCCCCGGGAACGTCAACATCCGCCTCGCCTGCGACAAGGCCGGCATGCTCACCGCGATGGAGACCGACTGGTGGATCGACCACGGTCCGTATTCGGAATTCGGCGATCTGCTGACCATCCGGCAGGCGCAGTTCATCGGTGCCGGCTACCATCTCGACAACATCCGCGGCATCGGCCGGACGGTCGCCACCAACCACGCCTGGGGCTCGGCCTTCCGCGCCTACGGCAGCCCGCAGTCGTTCCTCGCCTCGGAGATCGCGATCGACGTGCTCGCCGAGAAGATGGGCGAGGATCCCTTCGAGTTCCGCTACAAGAACCTCTATCGCGAGGGATCGACCACCCCGACCGGCCAGACGCCGGAAGTGCTGGTGCTGAAGCCGCTGTTCGACATGCTGCGGCCGAAGTATCAGGAGGCGAAGCAGCGGGTCGCCGCCTTCAACGCCGAGCACCAGGACAAGAAGCGCGGCGTCGGCATCGCGCTCGGCATCTACGGCTGCGTCCTCGACGGGCCGGACAGCTCGGCGGCGCGGATCGAGCGGACGAAGAACGGCTTCGTCGTCCACTCCGGTTGGGAGGACCACGGTCAGGGCGCCGATCTCGCGGCCAGACGATGGCGCTCGAAGTGCTGTGCAAGGCCGGGGTGAAGCCGGACGAGATCGGGCTGGTGCTCGCCGACACCGCCGGGCCGAACTCCGGTCCGGCCGGCGGCAGCCGCTCCAACGTCTTCTCCGGCAACGCCATCCGGGTCGCCGCCGAGATGATGCTGAACGCGATGAAGAAGCCGGACGGCACCTGGCGCAGCTACGACGAGATGGTCGCCGAGAAGATCCCGACCGCCTACGACGGCACCTGGGCGGCGGCCGCCTGCACCGCCTGCTCGTCGGAGACCGGCCAGGGCAATCCGTTCCCGGTCTACATGTACGAGGTGTTCATGCCGGAGGTCGAAGTCGATCTCGAAAGCGGCAAGGCCTCGGTGGTGAAGTTCACCACCTCGGTCGACGTCGGCACGATCATCAACAAGGCGACGGTCGACGGGCAGATCTACGGCGGTCTCGCCCAGGGCATCGGTCTGGCGCTCACCGAGGACTTCGACGACCTCGAACTGCACACCACGCTGGCCGATTGCGGCATCCCCTATCCGAAGGACATCCCCGACGACATCGAGATCCTCTATCTCGAGACGCCGCGTCCGCTCGGACCGTTCGGAGCCGCCGGCGTCGGCGAGGCGCCGCTCACCGCACCGCATCCGGCGATCCTCAACGCGATCAACGACGCCGTCGGCGTTCGGATCTATCGCGTCCCGGCGCTGCCGGAGGTGATCAAGATGGGGCTCGAGGCGAAGGCCGGCGCCGCTGCCGCCGCCAAGGAACGCGAGCACCAGTGATCGACACGGGAACGGTTCGTCCCGCCGCCCGCGGCGGGCCGAGCCCTCGGGGATCCGGCGGGACGACCGTCGGATCCCTTCGTCGTCCCGGGTGAGACCGGGACGGATGGAGGAGGCGGCGATGGACGGCGACCGGGTCAGGCACTGGGAGAGCCTCTGTGTCGAGGAGCAGCCGCCGGCCTGCGCCGCCGCCTGTCCGATGCATCTCGACGCGCGCACGATGCTCGAGAAGACCGCGGCGGGCGACTTCGCCGGGGCCTTCGCGGTGTTCGCCCGCCACATTCCGTTCCCGGCGATCGTCGCCCACGTCTGCGACCACCCCTGCGAACCGGCCTGCCGGCGCGGCGAACGCGGCGGGGCGGTGGCGATCGGGCGGATCGAACGGGCGATCGTCGAGGAGGCCTACGTCGGGTCGCGCCGTACCGTGCAGAAGAACCGCCGGGCGAAGCGGGTGGCGGTGGTCGGCGCCGGGCTCGCCGGGCTCTCCGCCGCCCACGATCTGGCAGTGCGGGGGCATGTGGTCGCCGTCTACGAGGCCGACGTCCGGCCGCTCGAACGGCTGCATCGCGACTATCCGCCGGAGGTGCTGCCGCCCTCGGCGATCGAAGCCGATCTCGGCGGTCTCGCCCGGCTCGGCATCGAGATCCACTGCCGGGCGCGGGTCGGGGTCGGTGACGGGCCGATCGATCTCGCGCTCCTGATCGAGACCCACGACGCGGTGCTGGTGGCGCTGGGGCCGGGACCGGCGGCGGGCTTCGCCGCGATCCTGCCGCTGGCCGACGACGGCCGCATCGCCGCCGATCCCGACACCTGTGCGACCGGCGTGGCGAAGGTGTTCTCGACCGGCCGACTCGGCGACGCGGTCGACGGTTACTCGCCGATCCGGGCGATCCACGACGGACGGCGGGCGGGGGGATCGATCGAACGCTTCCTGCAGGGGGCGTCGCTCACCGCGGCGCGCAGCGACGACGGTTCGGCCGAATCGCGCCTCCACGTGAACGTCGAGGCCCATCCGCCGGTCGCACCGGTGGTGCCGGCCGATCCGGCGCGCGGTTACCGGCGCGACGAGGCGATGGCCGAGGCGGCGCGCTGCTTCCCCTGCCACTGCCTGGAATGCGTGAAGGTCTGCGAATGGCTCGGCTTCTGGGGCTCGAACCCGAAGCGCTACGTCCGCGAGATCTACAACAACGACTGCATCGTCATGGGCAACCGCAAGTCCAACCGGATGATCGACGGTTGCACGCTGTGCGGACTGTGCGGCGAGGTCTGCCCGACCGGGCTCGACATGTCCGAAGTGGTACTGGCGGCGCGGCGGTCGATGGTGGCGCGGGGCAAGATGCCGCCGTCGCACCACGAGTTCGCACTGCTCGAGATGGCCGCGGCCCGGGCGCCGACGGCGACGCTCGCCCGCCACCGGCCGGGACGGACCCGGAGCGCGACCCTGTTCTTCCCCGGCTGCCAGCTCTCCGGATCGCTGCCGGGGTTGGTCGAACGGATCTGGGACCATCTCGACGATCGGATCGCCGGTGGAGTCGGCCTGTGGCTCGACTGCTGCGGCGCGCCGGCCCATTGGGCGGGTCGGGAGGGGATGGTCGAGGCGGCGACCGCCGGTCTGCGGACGACCTGGGAGAACCTCGGTCGGCCGGGGGTGGTGACCGCCTGTTCGTCCTGCCGGGTGATGTTCGAGGGGTTCCTGCCGGAGATCGCGATCACCTCGCTGTGGGAATGCCTCGCCGCGGTCGGCCTGCCGGCCGGAAGCGCCGCCGCGGGCGGGCCGCTGGCGATCCACGATCCCTGCACGACCCGGGGACGGCCGGAGGTGCAGCGGGCGGTGCGCGACCTCGCCGGCCGGCTCGGGCTCAAGCTGCGCGAACTCGGCGGGCCGGAGCTCTCCACCTGTTGCGGCTTCGGCGGGCTGTCGCGCTTCGCCGACCGCGAGGTCGCCGAGCGGATCGTGACGCGCCGGGTGGGCGAGGATCCTGCCGACTTTCTCGCCTATTGTGCGACCTGCCGGGACGCCTTCGCGCGGGCCGGCAAGCGGACGGCGCATCTGGCCGAACTGATCTTTTCGGACCCGGCGCGGCCGGATCCGGCGGGACGGGCCGACCCGGGCCTCTCGGCGCGACGCCGGGAGCGGGCGGCGCTGGTCCGGCGGTTGAAACGCGAACGATGGGGCGAGGCGATGGCGGAGCCGGAACCGACGATCGAACTCGAGATCTCCGACGAGGTGCGCCTCGACATGGAGCGCCGGCTGATCCTGGTCGAGGACGTGGTCGCGGTGATCACCGAGGCGGAAGCGACGGGGCGGCGGCTGGTCGACCCGGCGACCGGACGGCGGATCGCCAGCCGGCGGGTCGGCGAGGTCACCTTCTGGGTGGACTACGCGGTGCGCGGGGGCGGCTTCGTCCTCGCCCGGGCGTGGTCGCATCGGATGAACGTGGAGGCGGCACGGTGAGCGAGACGATCCCGGCACAGGCGCCGAATCTGGTCTGCACGACCTGCGATCGACCGTTGGTGATCGGTCCGGTCCGGGCCTCCTATCTCGGCCAGACCTTCCCGGTCGATCTGCCGCACTGTCCGGGCTGCGGCTTCGTCTACGTTTCTCCAGATCTGGCGGACGGACGGATGCTGAAGGTCGAACAGGCGTTGGAAGACAAGTGAGGCGGCGGACGGAGGGCGAGGGATGCGACCGAGCGTGGCGGAGACCCGGGGGATGTGGGGCAGCGGCCTGGTCTGCGGCCTCGACGGCATGCCGCTCCGGCCCGGTGGCGCGGCACTGACCGAGACGCTGCTCGATCTCGCTCGGTTCTCGGCCGACGAACTGGTGGTCGACGTCGGTTGCGGTCAGGGCGGCAGCGTCGCGGCGATGCTCCGGCGGGGCATCTTCGCGGTCGGGGTCGACGCCGATCCCGACACGGTGGCGACCGCACGGACCCGGGTCGGCGAGGCGGCGATCGTCTGGGCGTCGGGGGGGGCGCTGCCGTTCTGCGACGGTGCGGTCGACGGCATCCTCGCCGAATGCAGTCTGTCGCTGATGCCGAACCGGCGGGCGACGCTCGCCGAATGGCGGCGGGTGCTGCGTCCGGGCGGCCGGATCGCGCTCTCCGACGTCTACCGGCGGGCGGAAGGGCCGGATCTGGTCTCCGCCGGGCTCGATCTGTCGCCCCTCGTCGCATGGACCTCGATCGCCGAGGATCTCGCCGCCGCCGGCTTCGCGGTCGAGTGGTTCGAAGACCGCTCGGAGGTGCTGCGCGACTGGGTCGCGCGTTTCGTCTTCGCCCACGGTTCGCTCGAGGCGCTGTGGGGCGGAGCCTGCGGACTGACCCCGGAAGCGGTCAGGCTGGCCGCACCGGGCTATTTCCTGGCGATCGCCGATCGGACCGAGGAGCACACCGGATGAGCGACGACGCCGGCGACCTGCGGTTCCGGATCGCCGAGATGCTGATCGGCGGGATGAAGTGCAGCCACGTGCCGATGCGGCTGGCGCTCGAGGCGCAGGGGCGCGACGACGGCGATCTGGTCCGGGCGATGTCCGGCCTCGCCTACGGCCTGGGCCAGGGCTTCGCCTGCGGGATGCTGACCTCGGGAGCCTGCGTCGTCGGGCTGGTCGCCGGCCGGGCGAGCGAGGCGGAGGTGGACGATCCGCGTTTCGCGGCGGCGCTCGACGCCTTCACCGGCTGGTTCCACACCATGGCGCGCGAGCGCTACGGCGGCATCGCCTGTTCCGACATCATGCGCTTCGACGAGCGTCTGAAGGCCGAGCGTTGCCCGGCACTGATCCAGGAGGTCTGGGAGAAGCTCGTCGAAACCCTCGAAGACCACGGGCTCGACGTCTCGCGTCCGGCCGGAACCGAGACGGAGGATCCGACGTGAGCGCAGGAGAGGTCGAAGCGGCGCGGCGGTGCCGGATCGCGGCGGTGGTGCCGGCGGCCGGCTACTCCTCGCGGATGGGTGCGTTCAAGCCGCTGCTGCCGTTCGGACCGACGACGGTGGTCGGCCGGGTGATCGACAGTCTGAAGGCGGCGGGGATCGACGAGATCGTGGTGGTGGTCGGCCATCGCGTCGACGAACTCGCTCCGGTGGTCGCCGGGCTCGGGGCTCGGCCGGTGGTCAATCCCGACTTCGCGCGGGGCATGTACACGAGTTTCCGCGTCGGCTTCGGTGCGCTCGACGCCGCCGTCGACAAGGCACTGATCCTACCGGTCGACGTGCCGTCGGTCCGGCCGGCGACGATCCGGCGGATGATCGTCGCGGCAGGGACCTCCGGCGCGCGGGTCTCGGTTCATCACCCGGTGTTCCTCGGCGTCCGCGGTCACCCGCCGGTCGTCGACCGGGCACTGTTTCCCGAGATCCTGTCGGGCGACGGAGAGGGCGGACTGGCGGCGCTGCTCGCCCGCCACGAGGCGACCACCGTCGAGGTGCCGGTCGCCGATCGCGGTACGCTCCTCGACATGGACCGGCCGGAGGATCACGCCCGCCTCGTCGACCGTCTGGCGCGGATCGCGACGCCGGATCCCGACGAATGCGAGGCGATCCTCGCCCGGCTCGGGGTCGACGAGCGGGTCCGCCGCCACTGCCGGGCGGTCGCCCGGCTGGCCGACGGGCTGGCCGGCGGGCTCTCGGACGGCGGGCTCCGGCTCGATCGCGATCTCGTCGTCGCCGCCGGCCTGCTGCACGACCTCGCCAAGGGGCGCTCGGCGCACGCCGAGGTCGCCGGGCGCCATCTGCGGGCGATCGGCCATCCGGCGGTCGGCGAGGTGGTGGCGGCGCACATGCGGCTGCGGTTCGCGGCCGGCGATCCGATCGACGAGCGGGTGGTGGTCCATCTCGCCGACAAGCTGATCCGCGAGGATCGGCCGGTGTCGATCGCCGAGCGCTTCGCCGCGGCGGAAGTACGGTTCCGCGACGAGCCGGCGGCGGCGGCCGGAGTGGCGGCGCGCCGACAGGCGGCCGAGGCGATGGCCGCGGCGGTGGAGCGGCGCGCGCCGGGGCTGCTCGCCCGGCTGGGTGCCGATCTTTCGGGGGAGGGGAGCGGATGACGGTCGTCGAAACTCCCGCGCCCCGGAGGCTCGTCGGCGCGACGCGGAGCGTCTGCCCGGTCTGTCTCGCGACCGTCCCGGCCGAGCGGCGGATCGTCGGCGACACGGTCGAACTGGTGAAGACCTGCCCCGAGCACGGCAGCTTCGCCGTCCCGGTCTGGCGCGGCGTCGCCTCGTTCCTCGACTGGGGGATGCGCCGGGCGCCGGCCTCGACCCCGCGACGGATCGCCGGCGCGGTCGAACACGGGTGCCCGCAGGACTGCGGCCTCTGTCCGGACCACGAACAGCAGAGTTGCTGCGTCCTGCTCGAGGTGACGACGCGCTGCGATCTCGCCTGCCCGGTCTGCTACGCCGGTGCCGGCCCGCAAGGGCGCGATCTGAGCCTCGCCGAGATCGACGAACGGCTCGACACGCTCGCCGCGGCGGGCGGCAACGTCAACATCCAGCTCTCCGGCGGCGAACCGACGATCCGCGACGACCTGCCGGCGATCGTCCGCCGGATCAAGGCGCGCGGCTTCGACTTCGTCCAGGTCAACACCAACGGGGTCAGGATCGCCCGCGAACCGGCCTTCCTCGCCGCGCTGGTCGAGGCGGGGCTCGACTGCGTCTTCCTGCAGTTCGACGGGATCGACGACACGATCCATCGGCGGTTGCGCGGCGTGCCGCTCGCCGCGACCAAGGGTCGAGCGATCGCCGCCTGTGCGGCGGCGGAGGTCGGGGTGGTGCTGGTGCCGACGATCGTGCCGGGGGTCAACGACCGGGGGATCGGGGCGATCGTCGATCACGCGATCGGCCTGATGCCGACCGTCCGGGCGGTGCATTTCCAGCCGGTGGCGCATTTCGGGCGATGCGTCGGGGTCGCCGACGAAGATCGGATCACCCTGCCGGAGATCGTCGCGGCGCTGGTCGCCCATTCCGCGGGGCGGCTGTCGTTCGACGACTTCCGCCCGGGATCGGCGGAGAGTCCGTGGTGCAGTTTCTCCGGGCGGTTCCTGGTCGACGAAGCCGGACGGCTGTCGGCCCGCGACGGTCCCGCCGCCGCCTCGTGCTGCGGGCCGGCGATCGAACGGGACGGCCGGCGGGTCGTGACGGTCGCACCGCCGTCCGCCGCCGATCCCTCGAAGCCACCCGCGGCATCGTCGTGTTGCACACCGTTCGCCGAGCCGGCGCCGGATCCGGAGGTCTCCGCCTGCTGCGGGCCGAAGCCGGCGACGTCGGGCTGCTGCGGCACGGTCCGGCCGAGCGCCGACGTGGCTCGGGCCCGGCGCTACGTGAACGGCCAATGGACCCGGCCGGAGACCCCGACGCCGGTCGGCGACGGGTTCGATGCGGTGCTGGCGGCGCGGTCCCGGACCCTCGGTCTCTCCGGGATGGCCTTCCAGGACGCGATGACGCTCGATCTCGACCGGCTCCGTCGCTGCCACGTCCACGTCGTCGAGGCGGGCGGGAGGGTGATCCCGTTCTGCGCCCACAATCTGACGGACACGAGCGGGCGGGCGCTGCATCGCGGTCAGCCGCGGTGAACGGCGCGGCGACCCTCGACGGTTGGGCCGCGGCCCGCCTCGGGCTCGCTCCGCCGCTCGACCGCGCCGGGTTCGACGCCGTCCGACTGGAGCGACTGAACGCGACGATCGACCGGCTCCGGCGGGCCTCGCCGTTCCATCGGGCGCGCGGCCTGCCCGGCGGGCGGCTCGCCTGCCTCGCCGAGCTCGCCGATCTGCCGCTCACCCGACCGGCCGATCTCGTCGGCGGCGTGCCGTCGTTCCTCGCCGTCTCGCAGAGCGCGGTGGCACGGGTGGTGACGCTTCCGACCTCCGGGACGACGGGGCCGGCGAAACGCATCGCCTTCTCCTCGGCCGACCGGGAGGCGACGCTCGCCTTCTTCGCCGCCGGCATGGGGCTGTTCACCGGGGCAGGCGACCGGGTCGGCATCTTCTTTTCCGGCGAACGCCCCGGCGGGATCGGCGACGGGCTCGCCGAAGCGGTGCGCCGGCTCGGGGCGGAGCCGCTGTTCGTGCCGGCGGCGCCGGCGGAAGCGGCGGTGGCGGTGCTGCGGGCCGAGGCGCCGACGGTGCTCGCCGGACCGCCGGTGGCGATGTTGGCGGCGGGACGGGGCGCGCGGGCCGACGGCGGCCGGCCGGTGACGGTTCGTGCGGTGCTGGCGAGTGCCGAACCGCTCGCCGACGCGGTACGCAGCGGCCTGCGGCGGGCGTTCGAGGGGGAGGTGCACGAGCACTGGGGGATGACCGAGATCGGTTACGGCGGCGGCGTCGACTGTGCCTTCCACGCCGGCCTGCATCTGCGCGAGGCCGATCTCGTCGTCGAAGTGGTCGATCCGGCGACCGGGCGGCCGCTGCCCGACGGCGAGGTCGGCGAGATCGTCGTCACCACGCTCCACGCGGAGGCGATGCCGCTGCTGCGGCATGCGACCGGCGATCGCGGGCGGATCCTGCCGGGCGCCTGCGCCTGCGGTTCGATCCTGAGGCGGCTCGATCCGGCGGTCGGACGGATCGACGACGGCGTCGCGATCGCGGGCGTCGGACGCCTCACGCTGACCGGTCTCGACGAGCGGCTGTTCGGCCTCGACATCGTCACCGACGTCGGGGCGAGGCTCGACGACGGCGATCCGCCGGTGCTCTCGGTCGATGTGGGGATGCCGGCCGCTTGGCGCGGGCGCGAAGCGCTCGAGGCGGTCCGGGCGGCGCTGGTGGCGGATCCGACGGTCGGAGCGGCGCTCGCGGCGGGGCGGTTGCGGCTCGCGCTCCGCGCGGCCGAGACGACGTGCCTCTCCCGCTCCGGCAAGCGCCGGCTCGAGGGGGGCGCATCGTGACGACGGCGACGGCCGGAGTGCCGGGCGTCGCCGTCGGAAGGATCAGAGCGGCAGGGCGGTTTCGACCAGCCGGGTCCAGAAGCGGATCCCGGTGACCAGCAGCCGATCGTCGAAATCGTATTCGGGATGGTGCAGGCCGGCGGTGTCGCCGTTGCCGAGGAACAGGAAGGCGCCCGGCCGGGTCTCCAGCATGTAGGCGAAGTCCTCGCCGCCGAGCGACGGGTTCATGTCGGTGGAGACCGGTTCGGTGCCGGCGACCTCGCGGGCGACCGATGCGGCGAAGGCCGTCTGGGCGGCGTGGTTGACCACCACCGGATAGCCCTCCTCGTAGTCGAGCTCGATCTTCACGCCCTGGGCGCGGCCGATGCCCTCGACCACGTCGGCGAAGCGGCGGGCGACGAAGGCCCGGGTCTCGGCCTGCAGAGTGCGCACCGTGCCGCCGATCACCGCGGTCTGCGGGATGATGTTGTTGGCGGTGGTGCCGGCGTGGAAGCGGGTGACCGAGACCACGGCGCTGTCGACCGGATCGACCCCGCGGGCGACGATCGCCTGCAGGGCGGTGACGATCTGCGAACCGGCGACGATCGGGTCGATGCAGATGTGCGGCTTGGCGGCGTGGCCGCCGTGACCGGTGATGCGGATCTCGAAGGTGTTGGAGGCGGCCATGATCGGGCCGGGCCGGGTGGCGAAGTGGCCGAGCGGCAGGCCGGGCATGTTGTGGACGCCGTAGATCTCCTCGATGCCGAAACGGTCCATCAGGCCGTCGTCGATCATCGCCTTGGCGCCGGCGCCGCCTTCTTCGGCGGGCTGGAAGACCAGCACTACGGTGCCGGCGAAGGCCCGGGTCTCGGCGAGATGGCGGGCGGCGCCGAGCAGCATCGCGGTGTGGCCGTCGTGGCCGCAGGCATGCATCAGGCCGGGCACGGTCGAGGAATGGTCGGACGGTCGGATCTCGGTGATCGGCAGAGCGTCCATGTCGGCCCGGAGGCCGATTGTGCGGCCGGGCTCACGACCGCGCACCACGCCGACCACACCGGTCCGGCCGATGCCGGTCACGACTTCGTCGCATCCGAAGCTCTTCAGCAGCTCGGCCACCCGAGCCGACGTCCGATGGACCTCGTACAGGAGTTCGGGATGACGGTGGAAATCGCGGCGCCATTCGGTCGCCTCGGCGGCGATGACGGCGACCCGGTCGTTGATCGACATGAGAAGAGAATCCTCGGGTTTGGGATCTGCGGCGATGCGCGGAGCCGTCGGCCGCCCATCCGGGCGGTCAGCGACAACGTGTCGCTCGGTTGCATTCGAGCGCAGATTTCGGCGCGAAGCAACGGCCCTCCGGCAGGGGTGGCATGTTTGCCGAATGACCAAAAACGCGCCATGCCTCGATTTCGTACTGGATCGTGTCGGGATCCGGACATAGACTGCCATCCTCGTCGGCGGAAGGCAACAACTGCTCTGCTCTCGCGATGATGGACGTCGATTTCGTGATTTTCACGTGAACAAGGGGGATCGCAATGCGCATAAGGAAAGTCGTTCTGGCAGCGTTGCTGATGGCCGGGGTCACGACCTTCGGTCTCTCGGCAGATCCTGCAGCGGCCAAGACCTTCCGATACGCCTTCCAGGGCGATCTGAATTCGCTCGATCCCTACACGCTCAACGAAACCTTCACGCTGGGTGCTCTCGCCAACGTCTACGAGGGGCTGACCCGTCGTGACGAGAACCTCAAGATCCAGCCGGCGCTGGCCGAGAGCTGGGAGATCGTCGATCCGCTGCGCTGGCGCTTCCATCTGCGCAAAGGCGTAAAATTCCAGAACGGCGAGGACTTCACCGCCGACGACGTGGTGTTCTCCGCCGAGCGCGTCCGGGCGCAGGGCTCCGAACTGGTCACCCGTCTGCCGGCCGATGCCGAGGTGGTCAAGGTCGACGACCACACCGTCGACTTCGTCCTGAAGACCCCCAATCCGATCCTGCATGCGGAATGGGACAGCTGGTCGATCATGTCGAAGAAGTGGGCCGAGGCGAACGGTGCCACCAAGCCGCAACCGCAGACCGGCAAGGAACTCAATCCCTGGGCGCTGAAGGCCAACGGCACCGGGCCGTTCGTCATCGAGAGCCACGAGCCGGGGGTGAAGACGGTCTACAAGCCGAACCCGGCCTGGTGGGACAAGGCCCACAAGCGCTTCAACGTCGACGAGGTGGTGTTCACCACGATCAAGGCGCCGGCCACCCGGGTCGCGGCGCTGCTGTCGGGCGAAGTCGACCTGATCGAGCCGGTGCCGGTCCAGGACATGAAGCGGATCCAGGACAATCCGACCACCGACGTGATGACCGGTGCGGAACTGCGGACGATCCATCTGTTCATGGATCAGAAACGCGACGAGCTCAAATACTCGAACGTCAAGGGCAAGAACCCGTTCAAGGACGTCCGCGTCCGCAAGGCGTTCATGGAGGCGATCGACATCGAGGCGATCAAGTCCAAGGTGATGCGCGGGCTCGCTTCGCCGAGCGCCCTGATGATCGCGCCGCTGCTCTATTCGCGGTCGAGCGAGTTCAAGCGGCTCCCCTATGATCCGGCCGACGCCAAGAAGCTGCTCGCCGAAGCCGGCTATCCCGACGGCTTCGAGCTGACCATGCACTGCCCGAACGACCGCTACGTCAACGACGAGGCGATCTGTCAGGCGGCGACCTCGATGCTCGCCAAGATCGGCGTCAAGGTGACGCTCCAGGCCCAGCCGAAGGCGCAGTTCTTCGGTCGCGCCGGACCGGCCGGCGGCTACGACACCTCGTTCGGCATGCTCGGCTGGACCCCGAGCTCGTTCGACAGCTTCAACGTGCTGCAGAACAACGCCGGCTGCCGGGACGACAAGGGCAACGGCGGACCGTTCAACTACGGCGGCTACTGCAACCCGAAGGTCGACGAACTCGCCAAGGCGATCCTGGTGGAGACCGACACCAAGAAGCGCGACGCGCTGATCTACGACGCCTTCAAGATCCTGACCGACGAGGTCGCCTTCATCCCGCTGCACCAGCAGGCGCTGGCCTGGGGCGTGTCGAAGAAGGTGAAGATCCCGCAGCGCGCCGACAATTCGATCATCTTCGCCTGGGCGCAGAAGGAAGACTGATCGAGCGTGCGGGGGGGCTTCCCCCGCATCGCCTCCCGTTCCGCCCACCCCTCCGCGTCGAGACGATCGGCGGGGAGGGGAGCGGACGAGACGGGACCGTCGCGACCGGGCGCCAGGGAACCTCATGCCGACACATCTCATCCGACGTCTCTTCGAAGCCGTACTGGTGCTCGTGGTGGTGGCGGTCGTCGCCTTCACTCTGTTCCGGTTCGTCGGCGATCCGGTCAATCAGATGGTCGGCCAGGACGTGAGCATCGCCGAACGCGAGCGCCTCCGGCGCGAACTCGGCCTCGACGACGCCCTCTTCGTGCAGTGTGCCCGGTTCATCTGGAATGCCCTGCACTTCGATTTCGGCACGTCCTACAAGTTCCGCCAACCGGTCACCGATCTGATCGGGGCGCGGCTGCCGGCGACCCTGGAGCTCGCCTTCGCCGCTTCGGTGTTCGCCATCGCGATCGGCATCCCGCTCGGGGTCAGGACCGGCATCCATCGCGACGGCGCCCTGTCGAAGACGATCATGGCGGTGTCGCTGATCGGCGTGTCGCTGCCGACCTTCCTGATCGGCATCCTGCTGATCTATCTGTTCGCGGTGACCCTGCACTGGCTGCCGTCCTACGGGCGCGGCGACGTGGTGAACCTCGGGTTCTGGGCGACCGGGTTCCTGACCGGTTCGGGGCTCAGGGCGCTGATCCTGCCGGCGACCACCCTCGGGCTGTTCCAGCTCACCCTGGTGATGCGGCTGGTGCGCTCGGAGATGCTTGAGGTGCTGCGGACCGACTACATCCGGTTCTGCCGGGCGCGCGGGCTGACCGACCGGGCGATCCACTTCCGCCACGCGCTGAAGAACACGCTGGTGCCGGTCGTCACCATCATCGGTCTGCAGATCGGCTCGATCATCGCCTTCGCGATCATCACCGAGACGGTGTTCCAGTGGCCGGGGATGGGGCTCCTGTTCATCCAGGCGGTGCAGAACGCCGACATCCCGATCATGGCGGCCTATCTGATGCTGACCTCGGTGATCTTCGTCGGCATCAACCTGGTGGTCGATCTGATCTACCACTTCATCGATCCGCGCATCCGCGTGTCCGGGAGGCTCTGACGTGTCGCTGCGAGACGACCGCGAGGGCTTCGGCTCGGTCTGGAACCGCCGTTGGCGAGCCTTCGCCGACAGTCATCTGCTCTATTCCTTCGGCCGCTCGAAGCTGGTGATGGTGGCGGCGGTGTTCGCCGTGGTGGTGATCGGGGCGGCGCTCGCCGCACCGCTGATCGCACCGACCAACCCGCTCGACCTCGCCTCGCTCGACCTGATGGACGCCCGGATCCCGCCGATGTGGATGGAGGGCGGCGATCCGCGCTTCGTCATCGGCACCGACGATCAGGGCCGCGATCTGCTCTCCGCCCTGCTCTACGGGGCGCAGGTGTCGATCGGCGTCAGCCTCTGTGCGGTCGGGCTGGCGATCCTGCTGGGGGTCGGGCTCGGTCTGGTCTCCGGCTATTTCGGTGGCATCTTCGACACGCTGATCATGCGGGCCGCCGACGTCCAGCTGACCTTCCCGGCGATCCTCACCGCCCTGCTGGTCAACGGCGCGGCGCGAGCGGTGCTCGGCGACCAGCGGCTGCAGGGCGGCGAGTTCTGGGTGCTGGTGGTGTCGATCGGCCTCGCCTTCTGGGTCCAGTACGCCCGGACGGTGCGCGCCTCGACGCTGCAGGAACGGCACAAGGACTACGTCCAGGCGGCCCGGCTGATCGGCGTGCCGGCCTGGAAGATCATGTTCGGCCACGTCCTGCCGAACGTGCTCGGCCCGGTGACGGTGATCGCGACGATCAATCTGGCGCTGGCCATCATCACCGAGGCGACGCTGTCGTTCCTCGGCGTCGGCCTGCCGCCGACCCATCCCTCGCTCGGCACCCTGGTCCGGATCGGCAACGACTTCCTGATGTCCGGCGAATGGTGGATCGTGTTCTTCCCCGGCCTCGTCCTCGCCGGCCTCGCCCTGTCGGTCAACATCCTCGGCGACTGGCTGCGCGACGCCCTCAACCCGAAACTCAGGTGAGGCGTCGACGATGAGCCCTCCCGTTCTCTCCGTCCGCGACCTCGTCGTCGAGTTCGCCACCCGCAAGGGGCCGCTCCGAGCGATCGACGGCGTCTCCTTCGACATCGCCCGCGGCGAAGTGCTCGGGGTGGTCGGCGAATCCGGCGCCGGCAAGTCGCTGACCGGCACCGCGGTGATCGGTCTGGTCGAAGCGCCCGGGCGGATCGCCGGCGGCGAGATCCACCTCGCCGGCCGCCGCATCGACACGCTGCCGAAGGACGAGATGCGCCGGGTGCGCGGCAAACAGATCGGCATGATCTTCCAGGATCCGCTGACCAGCCTCGATCCCCTGATGCGGATCGGCGACCAGTTGATCGAGACGATCCAGACCCACACCGCGGCGACCCGGGCGCAGGCCCGCGACCGGGCGGTGCATCTGCTGGAGGAGGTCGGCATCCCCGCCGCCGCCGAACGGCTGATGGCCCATCCCCACCAGTTCTCCGGCGGCATGCGGCAGCGGGTGGTGATCGCCCTGGCGCTCGCCGCCGAGCCGGACATCGTGATCGCCGACGAGCCGACGACGGCGCTCGACGTCTCGGTCCAGGCGCAGATCATCGCCCTCCTGAAGCGGCTGACCCGGGACCACGGCATGGCGGTGATGCTGATCACCCACGACATGGGGGTGATCGCGCAGATCGCCGACCGGGTGGCGGTGATGTATGCCGGCCGGATCGCCGAGATCGGGCCGGTGCGCGACGTGATCGGGCGGCCGCATCATCCCTATACCGCCGGTCTGATGGGATCGATTCCGGGGCTCCGGTCCGAACACGCCCGGCTGAAACAGATTCCGGGCGCGATGCCGCGGCCGGGGGCGATCCCGCCGGGCTGCGCCTTCAATCCGCGCTGCGATCGGGTGATCGAGCGCTGTCGCGCCGAGCGGCCGGATCTCTCGCCGTTCGGTCACACCTCGGCGGCCTGCCACGCGCCGATCTCGCGCGAAACCGAGGAGGCGGGCCGATGAGCACGGCATCGATCGATCCCGCCGCGTCGCCCCTGGTGGTGGTCGAGGGGCTGAAGAAGCATTTCGACGTGTCGGCGCCGATGCTCGAACGGCTGTTGTCGGGGGCGCCGCAACGGGTGGTCCGGGCGGTCGAGAACGTCAGCTTCTCGATCGGCCGTGGCGAGACCTTCGCTCTGGTCGGCGAATCCGGATCGGGCAAGTCGACCATCGCGCGGATGGTGGTGGGGCTCCTGGAGCGCAGCGGCGGCCGGGTGACGATCGACGGCACGGCGGTCGACGATCCGACGGTCGGCCGGGCCGAGCGCGCCGCGTTGCGGCGGAAGATCCAGATGATCTTCCAGGACCCCTATGCGAGCCTCAATCCGCGCTGGACGGTCGGGCGGATCGTCGCCGAACCGATGCGGGTGCTCGGGGTGGTGAAGGACGCACGGGCGATCGAGGCGCGGGTCGGTGAGCTGCTCGGCCTCGTCGGGCTGACCGCGGCGGATGCGGTCAAGTACCCGCATCAGTTCTCCGGCGGCCAGCGTCAGCGCATCGCGATCGCCCGGGCGCTGTCCGCCGAGCCGGCGTTCATCGTCTGCGACGAGCCGACCTCGGCGCTCGACGTCTCGGTGCAGGCGCAGATCCTCAACCTGATGGCCGATCTGCAGGATCGGCTGGGGCTGACCTTCCTGTTCATCAGCCACAATCTGGCGGTGGTCCGGCACATGGCCGACCGGATCGGGGTGCTCTACCTCGGCCGGCTGGTCGAGGTCGGCCCGGCCGAGGATCTGATCGACCGGCCGCGCCATCCCTACACGCGGATGCTGATCGCCGCGGTGCCCGATCTCGAGCGGTTCGCCGATCAGGCAGAACCGGCGCGCGGCGAGATTCCCAACCCGATCGATCCGCCGTCGGGGTGCCACTTCCACCCGCGCTGTCCCTTCGCGATCGAGCGCTGCCGCAGGGAGATGCCGGAACTCGTCGACGGCGTCGCCTGTCACAGGGTCGCCGACGGCGAGCTCTGAGGGGGCGGTCGCGGAGACCTCGTCGGCTTCCGGCGTCGCCCCGTCGTCTGCGCGGAACCCCGAGGGAGCGTCGCTCTCCTCTCCCTTCCCGAGAAGGGGACGAGGTGTCGGCTCGCCGGTCGGAGCGACCGGTCGCGCGGCCGGGGCCGGCGCGGACCGGTTCCGCCTCACCGCGGGTGGATCAGCGCCCAGGGCGAGGTTTCGCCGTCCGGCGGGATCGGCACGTGGATCAGGGTCGGCCGCCCGCTCGCCAGCGCCGCGGCGAGTTCGGTCTCGAGCTCGGCCGGGGTGGTGGCGCGACGGGAGTCGATGCCGAAGGACGCGGCGAGGCCGGCGAAGTCCGGGTTGGTCAGTTCGGAGCCGAGCACCCGGCCTTCGAACAGGGTCTTCTGGTCGCGGCGGACGTTGCCGTAGGCGGCGTTGTCGAACAGCACGACGGCCACCGCGAGCTTCTCCTGGGCCATCGTGGCGAGGTCGCCGACCCCGAACAGGAAGCCGCCGTCGCCGGTCACCGCGACCACCGCCTTCTCCGGATTGGCCGCCTTGACCCCGAGCGCGGTCGGGAAGCCGAAGCCGAGCGTGCCCTGGTAGCCCTCCGAGACGTAGCCGCGGGGATGGCGGACGTCGAGCGCGATGTAGCTCGAGAAACCGACCTGGCAGAGTTCGGGGACGAAGAAGCCGTCGTCGGGCAGCGCCCGACGGATCGCGTCGAGGAAGCCGACCTGCGGCTGGATGGTCTCGACCCGAGTGCGGGCGGCGGCCTTGGCGGCGGCGACGTCGGCGGCGAAGCCGGGTTTCGCGGCGCCGACGCCGAGCCGCTTCAGCGCGTCGATCAGCGCCCGCGTGCCGGTCTCGGCATCGGCGAGGATCGGCAGATGGGCGGTGAGCCGGCGCATCTCCTCCGGATCGACGTCGATGCGGATCAGGGTCGGCGGCGCCTCGGGCCGATCGACCAGCCGCATCATGCCGGTCCAGCGCATGTAGGGCAGTTCCAGCCGGCTGCCGATGCCGACGAGCACGTCGGTCTCGGGCCACAGTGCGTGGGCGGCGACCGTCGACACACCCAGCGGATGGGTCTCGGCGAGCACACCGCGACCGCCGCGGAAGGCGGTGACCGGGGCGCCGAGCAGTTCGGCGAGTTCGCGCACCGCGGCACTCGCGTGGCGCGCGCCGGAGCCGACGACGATCATCGGCCGTTCGGCGGCGGCGAGGCGGCGGGCGGCGGCCTCGATCGCCGCCGGCGACGGGGCGAGCGGCGGCGGCAGGCGGGTCGGCCCGAGGCCGCGCACCGGAGCGGAGACGCCGAGCGTGTCCCAGGCCATCTCGACGGCGACCGGGCCGGGCCGGCCGGAGAGCATCTGGCGGAACGCCTCGTCCATCACCGCCGGGACGTCTTCGACCCGCTCGATCCGCGCCGCCCACTTGGTGATGGTGCGCAGGGTGGCGAGCTGGTCGGGGATCTCGTGCAGGTGGCCGCGTCCGGCGCCGAGGAAGGCGGAGGGCACCTGTCCGGTGAGGCAGAGGACCGGGGTCGCGGTGGCGAGCGCGGTGACCAGGGCGGCACCGGCATTGAGCACGCCGGGGCCGGGGACCACCGAGAAGACGCCGGGCCGGCCGGTCGAGCGGGCGTGGCCGAAGGCCATCCAACCGCAGGTCTGCTCATGGCGGGCCGAGAAGGTGCGGATCGTCTCCGATCGGCGGGCGAGGGCGTCGAACAGCGCGTAGAGCTGGGCGCCGGGCAGGCCGTAGACCGCATCGATGCCGTTGGAGACGAGCGCCTCGGCGATCGCGTCGCCGCCGGTCATGATCGGGAGATCGGTGTTGTCGGTCATCGGAAGGGTCCGCGGCAGGCGCTCGGCGGGGAGGGCGGCGCGGAGGGGGGCTCCGCGCCGGAGAGGATCACCAGCCGACGGCGGCGAGCGCGGCGGCGAAGGCCGGGGCGTCCTCGACCCGGAGGCCGGCGACGTTGATCCGGCCGGAACCGGCCATGTAGACGCCGTGATCGGTCCTGAGCTTCTGGATCAGAGCCGGGGCGATCGGCAGGGTCGAGAACATGCCGTGCTGGCGGGCGACGAAGCCGAGACGCGGTTCGGCGGCCCCGATCGCGGCGCGCACCGCCCGCACCCGAGTGCCCATCCGTACCAGTTCGTCACGCCAGATCTTCGTCAGTTCGGCGCTCTCCAGCACGGTGCGGACGATCGCGGCGCCGTGGTCCGGCGGCATCGACCAGTTGACCCGGGCGAGACCGACCATGTTGGAGAGCAGGGTGGCGCCCGCCGCCGCGGTCTCGCCGAGGCCGAACAGGGCGCCGACCCGCTCGCGGTAGAGGCCGAAGTTCTTGTCGCAGGAATAGGCGAGGAGGCCCTCGCCGAGATCTGCGAACAGAGCGCGGGCGCCGGCGGCATCCGCCTCCAGCCCGTCGCCGAGGCCCTGATAGGCGAGATCGACGAAGGGCAGCACGCCGCGGTCGCGGACCAGCGCGCCGACCCGCGCCCAGGCCGCCGCGTCGAGATCGGCGCCGGTCGGGTTGTGGCAGCAGCCGTGCAGCAGGACGACGTCGCCGGGCTCCGCCTTCTCCAGGGTGGCGGCGAGGGCGTCGATGTCGAGCGTCTGGGTGGCGACGTCGAAGAACGGGAAGGAGGCGATGGCGAGACCCGCGGCCTTCAGCAGCGGCACGTGGTTCGGCCAGGTCGGGGTGCCGACGATCACCCGCGCGCCGGGACGGGCGGCGGCGATCAGTTCGGCGCCGAGGCGCAGGGCGCCGGTGCCGCCGGGAGTCTGGACGCCGACCAGACGCGGGCCGGGATCGCTGCCGAAGACGATCGGCTTCAGAAGGTCGACGAAGACGGGATCGCCTTCGGGGCCGAGATAGGACTTGGTGGTGCGGGTGGCGAGGAGATGCTTCTCGGCCTCGCGGACCGCGGCCATGATCGGCGTGGTGCCGGTCTCGTCGCGATAGACGCCGACACCGAGGTCGAGCTTGTCGGGACGGGGGTCGGCGCGATGCAACCCGATCAGGGCGAGGAGGGCATCGGGCGGCTGGTCGGCGAGGCGTTCGAACATGGGGGTTCCTCGGGGTCTCGATTGCTCCTCCGGACCCGTCGTCGAGTCCGCCATCCTCGCCTAAACCCATCTCGGGCGTCGTGCAATCGGCCGGGCGCGCCGCGCCTCTGCGCCGCAGGCGGAACGGCGCCGCCTATCCCCTCGTCGGGCTGGGAAGCGGCTCGAGGTGATGTTACGACAGACGAATCCGTGCGACCGCGGCGAGCGGAAGGCGTGGGGGAGAGCATGCAGCGTCACATCGATCGTCCCGGCCAACCGGCCCGCGACGACATCGACTGGGAGGAGATCCGGACCTTCGCCGAAGTGGTCGACACCGGCAGCTTCTCGGAAGCCGCGCAGGTGCTGGGGATCAATCAGGCGACGGTCAGCCGACGGATCGCCCGGCTCGAGGACTGTGCCCGGACGCCGCTGTTCGAACGGTCGGGAGGCGGAGCCGCACTGGCGGCGACGGCGCGCGAACTGGCCGAGATCGCCGGGCGCATCCGCAATCAGGCGCACGAGTTCCGCGAAACCCTGCGCGGTCTCAGAGCGACCAACGGGGCGGTCCGGATCAAGGCGACCGAGCGGGTCTACAACTACATGCTCACCCCGCTGATCACCGGCGTCCACATGGGCCCGCTGCAGGAGGTGATGGCGCGGCGGCCGGACCTGTTGATGCCCGGGGTCAAGCTGGTCAGCGCCGAAGCCGGGGGCGACGCCGAGATCTCGCTGGTGTGGAGCGCGCCGGGGGCGACGCCCGAGGCGGACGCCGACGACAAGGTGCGCCGGCTCGCCCGCCTGCGCTACGGCATCTTCTACACCGAACCCTATTTCGCTACCGGCCGATCGGTGCCGAGGGTGCTCGACGATCTCGCCCGCGACCACGTCCTGGTCAGCCTGCCGCGGCTGCCCGGAACCCGCGACTGGAACGCCTGGGGGCGGTGGTTCGACGTGGTCGACCGGGCCGGCGACCGGGCGACGGTGGTCGAGTGGTCGAGCGTCTCGGAGCGGCTGGTGCTGTCCGGCTCGGCGCTGGCGCTGCTGCCGGTCTACACGCCCTGCCTCAACCCGTCGCTGCGGGAACTGCCGCTGGAAGACGAGCCGATCCACCTCGATCTGTGGAAGGTGACGCGGCGGGCGGCGGCGAAGCGGGCGGACGTGCGGGAGGTCGCCGAGAAGCTGATCGCCGCCTTCGCCGAGGTCGACTGGACCACCACGCGGACCGGCGTTCCCTGACGGAAACGGCGGACGGGTGATCCGTCCGCCGTTCGAGCGAGGTCGACGCGGTCGATCCGCGATCAGGCCATGACGTTGTAGCCGCCGTCGATGTGGACCAGCTCGCCGTTCACCGACGCGGCCATCTCGGTCATCAGGAAGGCCGACAGCGCACCGACCTCCTCGATCGAGGTCAGGCGGTGGGTGGGCGCCCGCTCGATCACCTTGTCGATCAGTTCGTCGAACTTGCCGATGCCGCTCGCCGCGCGGGTCTTGAGCGGGCCGGGCGACAGGGTGTTGACGCGGATCCCCTGGGGTCCGAGCTCGGCGGCGAGATAGCGGGTGACGCTCTCCAGTGCCGCCTTGACCGGACCCATGACGTTGTAGTTGTCGACCACCTTCTCGGCGCCGAGATAGCTCACCGTCTGGATCGCGCCGCCGTCCTTCATCAGGGGCTCGGCGAGCTTCACCATCCGGATCAGCGAATGGCAGGAGACGTCCATCGCCAGCATGAAGCCGTCGCGCGAGCAGTCGACGACCCGGCCGTGCAGGTCGGCCATCGGGGCGAAGGCGATCGCATGGAGCAGGAAGTCGAGCCGGCCCCACTTCGCCTCGATCTCGGCGAACACCGCCTCGATCTCGCCGGGACGGGTGACGTCGGCCTGGAGCACGATCCCGGCCCCGAGTTCCTCGGCCAGCGGCCGGACGAAGCGCTCGGCCTTCTCGTTGAGATAGGTGACCGCGAGGTCGGCACCGAAGGCCTTGTAGGCCTTGGCGCAGCCCCAGGCGATCGACTGGTCGTTGGCGATGCCGACCACCAGTCCCTTCTTGCCTTCGAGCGAGGGGAGCAGGTGGGCGAAGGATTCGGGAAGCGGAGCCTTGTCGAGCATGGTGGTGTCCTTCGAGTCGGATGGCGGCATCGGCAGCCGTGGTCGGTGGATCAGAACGAGGAGACCGGCAGTTCCGGCCAGGGGCGGCGGATCTTCACGGTCGGCGGCATCACCAGAGCGTCGCCGGCGACGACGTCGCGGCCCTCCGGATCGGTGCAGCGGCAGGCGAGGGTGGCGCGCTTCTTCACCGGATCGAGCGCGGTCACGGTGACCGTGGCGGTGATCGTGTCGCCGGGGCGGACCGGCCGGCGGAAGCGCAGCGACTGTTCGAGATAGATGGTGCCGGGGCCGGGCAGGGTGGTGCCGAGCAGGGCCGAGATCCAGCCGGCCGACAACATGCCGTGGGCGATGACGCCGCCGAACGGCGTGCCGGCGGCGTAGTCGGCGTCGAGATGCGCCGGATTGACGTCACCGGAGACGGTCGCGAACAGAGCGATGTCGCGTTCGCTCACCACGTGGGTCGCCGAAGCGGAACGGCCGACTTCGAGCTCGTCCCAGGTGACGTTCTCCATCTCGGTCGGGTGGGCGAGGGTATCGATGGTCACGGTCGTCTCCGGCGGTTCCGGTTCGCGGGCGGCGGAGGCCGCCGATGCGTATTGCGCTGCAACTTGTGCAGAGCAATACGCCGGGCCGATCCGACATTCCAGAGAAGATTCGACGACGTCGACGCATGGGTGCATGCGCCAATTGACGCAGATTCCGTATCTGTACGTATTCGGTGTGTTCGTCGAGTCGTTCGATCGAACAGAACTGGTCGAGAACAGAAATCGTATCGAAATGATGCGGTCGTATCGTTTCGATCCTCTCCGAGTACGGAGGGTCGGCGGGGAGTACGGTCCGTGCTCGGGTCAAAGACTGATGGGGATGGCGATCGACTGCCGAACCGTTCGCGTCCGTGGGATCCCGGAGCCGCGCCGCTGTTGCGGTGCGGAAGCGGGTGGCCGTCGCGAGGCGGGCGCCACCGTCCGGGCGGACGTCGCCGGTCCGGACCGGCCGTCGCATCGCGGGCTTCGCCGGCCCTTCGCCGTGGCGGCGGCTCACTCGCCGCCTTCGAGGCCGTATTTTCGGATCTTGTCGAACAGCGTCGACTTGGGCACCCCGAGCAGCTTCGCCGTCTTCAGGAGGTTGCCGTTCTGGCGGACCAGTTCGTCGCGGATCAGGGTCCGCTCGAAGACCTCCACCGCCTCGGCGAGCGGGACCGGGCCGCCCTCGAGGGTCGAGCCGATGGCGATGGGGATGCCGAGGACGTGGCGTTCGGCGAGGTTCCGGAGCTCGCGGATGTTGCCGGGCCAGTCGTAGGTCATCAGGCCGCGGATCAGCGCGTCCGGGATCTCCGGCGCCTCGCGGCCGTGGCGCATCGCGGCGCGGGCGACGAAGGTGTCGAAGAGCAGCGGCACGTCCTCGCGACGGGCCCGGAGCGGCGGCAGATCGACGGTGACCACGGCCAGGCGGAAGTAGAGATCGGAGCGGAAGGTGCCCTTGCGGCTCGCCTCGGCGAGGTCGGTCTTGGTCGCCGCGACGATGCGGAAGTCGACGGGGATCTCGCGGTTCGAGCCGAGCCGCTCGACCACCCGTTCCTGCAGGACGCGCAGGAACTTGATCTGCATCGCCATCGGCATCGACTCGATCTCGTCGAGGAACAGGGTGCCGCCGGCGGCGTGTTCGATCTTGCCGATCCGCTTCTTCGCCGCCCCGGTGAAGGCGCCGGCCTCGTGGCCGAAGACCTCGCTCTCGAACAACGTCTCCGGCAGGCCGCCGCAGTTCAGCGCGACGAAGTTGCCGCGGGCGCCCGAGAGCTCGTGCAGGCAGCGGGCGATCAGCTCCTTGCCGGTGCCGGTCTCGCCGTGGATCAGCACGTCGGCACGGCTCGCCGCCACCCCGGCGACCGTCTCGCGGATCCGCCGGATCCCCTCCGAGCGGCCGAGGATGCGCCCCTCGAGCCCGCCGATCGAGGCGAGGTGGCGCTTCAGACCGCGCACCTCGAGGGCGAGCGCCCGCTTGTCGAGTGCCCGGCGGACCGCATCGACCAGTTCCTGCGAGGCGAAGGGCTTCTGGATGAAGTCCCAGGCGCCGTCGCGCATCGCCTGGACGGCGGTGGCGACGTCGCCGTGGCCGGTGATCAGGATCACCGGCAGCGCCGGATCGCGGGCGACCAGATCGCGCATGAAGGACAGGCCGTCGCGACCGGGCAGGCGGATGTCGGTGACGACCACGCCGGGGAAATCCGGGCCGACCAGCCGCTCGGCCTTCTCCACCGAGGCGGCGCCTTCGGTCTGGAGCCCTTCGAGGGCCAGTGCCTGGACACAGCCGAGGCGGACGTCGTCGTCGTCTTCGACGATCAGGACACGCAGATCGGTCACGCGGGCCTCGCTTCGTCGTCGAGGGGCAGGTCGAGGGTGAAGGCGGCACCGCCGTCCGCCAGACCGGCGGCGGTGAGGGTTCCGCCGAAGGAGCGGGCGATGTCGGCGGAGATCGCCAGACCGAGGCCGAGGCCGAGGCCGTCGCCGGCGGTCTTGGTGGTGAAGAAGGGCTCGAACACCTGGGTCTCCATCTCCGGGCTCAGACCGACGCCGTTGTCGACGACCCGCACGATGGCGCGTCCGTCGCGGGCGGTCCAGGCGATCGTGATGGTCGGATCCGCCGCACCGCGGGTGGCGTCGAAGGCGTTGCCGACCAGGTTGACCAGGATCTGTTCGATGCGGATCGCGTTGGCGCGGATCGCGACCGGGGTCGGCGGCGGCTCCAGCAGGATCCGGCTCGGCTCGCGGGCGGCTCGGTGGGCGAGCAGCGTCAGGGCGTTGTCGATCGAGCGGCCGACGTCGACGGTCTCGACCGCACCGCTCGACCGGCGGGCGAAGGAGCGCAGATGGCCGGTCAGCTCGCCCATCCGCTGGACCAGATGGCCGATCCGCTCGAGGTTGAAGCGGACGGTGGCATGGTCGCCGCGGTCGAAGAACCGCAGGGCGTTGTCGGAGAGGGTGGAGAGGGCGGCGAGCGGCTGGTTCAGCTCGTGGGTGATGCCGGCGGAGAGCTGGCCGATCACCGCCAGATTCTCGGTGCGGATCATCTCCTCCTGCATCGCCTTCAACTGCTGGACCGCCTGAGTGCGTTCGACGATCTCGGCCTGCAGGCTGGCGTTGGCGGCGCGCAGTTCGGCCGAGCGTGCCTCGACCTTCTCCTCCAGCACCTCGTTCGACTTCTCCAGCGCCAGACGGGCGGCGTCGCGCTCGACCAGATGGTTGCGGAACACGTCGACCGCGGCGGCCATCCGGCCGATCTCGTTCGATCCCTCGAGCCCCGCCACCGAGACGGTCCGATCGCCTTCGGCGAGGCGGTGCATGGTCTCGGTGATGCGCCGGATCGGCCGGCTGATGGTCTGGACCACGACGACGACGAAGCCGATCATCAGGGCGAGAGCGGCGACGAACAGGGTCAGGTTCAGCCGCATCGCCCGATCGAAGGTGGCCACCGCCTCCGAGCCGGACCGGTCGGCGCCACGTTCGTTGAAGGCGATCACCGCGTTGACGGCGGCGTTGACGTCGTCGAAGGCGAGGCGGGTGCGACCGTTGACTAGGGCCGAGAGCGCCGAGGCGGAGAGCGCGTCGAGGTTCTCGCGGACCCGCCGTTCCTCGCCGAGGTAATGGGCCCAGCGCTCCATCGCGACGGCGAAGTCGTGCTTCTCCTCCGGATCGCGCAGACGCAGGGCGATGGCGCGGGCGAGGTCGTCGACGTCGGCCACCCGCTGGGCGGCGGCGGCGAAGACCTGTTCGCGGTCGTCGGGTTCGGGCGTCATGATCGCGCGGACGAAGCGCAGCCGATGGCTGGCCATCCGATACTTCATCTCCGACAGGATCCTGACCGACGGCAGCCAGCGGGCGTGCAGTTCGGAGGTCGCCCGGTCGACCGTCGCCATGCCGAGGAAGGACGAGAGCCCGACCGCCACCAGCAGCGCCAGACTGAGCGCCATGGCGAGGATCAGGCGAGTCCGGATGGTGAAGTCGGAGAGCGCCGGCATCGGACTCGTCTCGTGGTGGTGCGATCGGAGCGGCGCCGTCGGCGAACCGCGGGCAGACCATAGAACCGGCCCTCCCGTGCATGCAATCACCGCGCAACGGCCCTCCGGAGGCGGTTCGGGAGGGGATTCCGGGAAACCGGAGAAGCGGCCCCGCCGGCTTCCGGAAAACCGGAAGTCGGCGGGGCGCCCGGCTTCTACCGCGTTCCGAAAAGCCCTTTCGAGTCAGTGCTCCGAGGGCTCGGACGGCGGTTGGCACGGCGCTTGTTAATGGGTCTTCCGATCCGCTCGGATCGTGGGGTGTGGCGTATCGCCCTCCCCGGGACCGGGCTTTCGACAACGACAAGCGCGAGAGTGCGAAGGAGGAACCCATGACCCTGCAACTGGACGGGTCGATGGCGACCGCGGCGGAGACCGCGGCGCCGGAGAAGAGCGCCTTCTGGCCCTACGGCTGGTGGAAGATCGTCGACTTCCGCATCGGCATCGTGCCGCTGCCGATCTTCCTGATCCTGATCGGAATCATCGGATACTATTCGTTCTACGGGAAGCTCTCCGGCGAGATCACCATGGCGATCGGCCTCCTGGCGGTCGGCGGCTTCGCCTGCGGCGAGCTCGGCAAGCGCACGCCGATCCTCAACAAGGTCGGTGCGGCGGCGATCTTCGCCACCTTCATCCCCTCGGCGCTCGCCTACTACAAGCTCCTGCCGGCGGAAGTGGTCCGGGTGACCACCGAGTTCTCCAAGCAGAGCCAGTTCCTCTACCTGTTCATCGCCGCGATCATCGTCGGATCGATCTTCGCGATGGATCGGCAGGTGCTGATCAAGGGCTTCCTGAAGATCTTCATTCCGCTCGCCGTCGGCACCCTGGCGGCGATGGTGGTCGGCACCACGGTCGGCGTGCTGCTCGGCAAGTCGGCCTACGAGACCTTCTTCTTCATCGTCGTGCCGATCATGGCCGGCGGCGTCGGCGAAGGCGCGATCCCGTTGTCGATCGGTTACGCGGAGATCCTGCATCATCCGCAGGGCGAGATGTTCGCCACCGTGCTGCCCTGCGTCATGCTCGGTTCGCTGACCGCGATCCTGCTCTCCGGCGCGCTCAACACGCTGGGCAAGCGTTATCCGCATCTGACCGGCGAGGGCCAGTTGCAGCCGGGCGTCGACAACGACCTGCACGCCACGGAGGAGAAGGTCGATCCGAAGACGATCGATCCGGCGACGATCGGCGGCGCGCTGGTCACCGCCTGCACGTTCTACCTGCTGGGCATGCTGACCTTCAAGCTGACGGGTCTGCCGGGACCGGTGGCGATGCTGTTCCTCGCCGTGCTGATCAAGCTGACCCGCGCGGTTTCGCCGAAGCTCCAGGCCGGTGCCGGCATCGTCTACAAGTTCTTCCAGGTGTCGGTCACCTTCCCGCTGCTGTTCGCGGTCGGCGTGTCGATCACCCCCTGGGACAAGCTGGTGGCCGCCTTCAATCCCACCCATCTGGCGATCATCGTCTCGACGGTGGTGACGCTGATGGCGACCGGTTTCCTCGTCGGCAAGAAGATCGGCATGTATCCGATCGAGTCGGCGATCGTGAACGCCTGTCACTCCGGCCAGGGCGGCACCGGCGACGTCGCCATCCTGACCGCGGCGAACCGGATGGTGCTGATGCCCTTCGCCCAGATCGCCACCCGGATCGGCGGCGCGATCACCGTGACTCTGGTTCTCATCGCACTCGCCAAGATCGTCTGAACCGGCCATTCTGTCCGGCGCACTCTCCGCCCGAGGTGCGCCGGATCGGCTCCGGCGGTGGCGGAGAGCCGTCGCCGGAGCCTTCGGGCTCGGGGGGACCCCGCGGGGAGGCCGCGAGGTCGTCCCGCATCCGGCGCGACGGATGCGGGGAGGAGACCCGGTCGGCGTGCCGGATCGGGTCGCAGGAGGACTTTGGCATGTTCGACGATCTGGACGTCGAGTATCTGGATCGACGGTTCGAGCCGGGAGCGTTCGGCGAAGTCGAGAGCTTTCTGGCGACGAACGGGCTCGATCTCGAGGACGGCGTCGAGGTGTTCGTGGTGCTCCGGGCCGGGCGGCGGATCGTCGCATGCGCCGGGCTCGAGGCGAACATCGTCAAGTGCGTCGCCACCGATCCTCTGTGGCGGGGCGAGGCGATCAGCCTGCGTGTGGTCAGCGAGGTCGTCCATCTCGCCCACGAGCGCGGCCACTCGCACCTCTTCCTCTACACCCGCCCGAACAACACCGCCTTCTTCGGCGGTTGCGGTTTCCGGCCGATCGTCGAAGTGCCCGGCCTCGTCACCCTGATGGAGAACACACCGATCGGCATCCGGCGCTACTGCGACTCGCTGCGCAAGCTGCGGCGGCCGGGGGCGGTGATCGGCGCGGTGGTGATCAACGCCAATCCGTTCACCAAGGGCCACCGGTGGCTGGTCGAGCGGGCGGCGGAAGCCTGCGACTGGCTGCATCTGTTCGTGGTGGCCGAAGACGCCTCGTTCTTCCCCTACCGCGACCGCTACGCCCTGGTGAAGGCCGGGGTCGAGGACATCGAGCGGCTGACCCTGCATCCGGGGTCGGAGTACATGGTCTCGCGGGCGACCTTCTCCAGCTATTTCTTCAAGGAGAAGAACGTCGTCGGCGACTGCTTCACGGCGGTCGACCTGCTGGTCTTCCGGGACCACATCGCCCCGGCGCTCGGCATCACCCACCGCTACGTCGGCACCGAGCCGTTCTGTCCGACCACCAACAAGTACAATGCCGACATGAAGTACTGGCTGCAGGCCGATCTGTCGGCCGCACCGCCGGTCACCGTGGTCGAGATCCCGCGCACCGAATACGGCGCCGTGCCGATCTCGGCCTCCGAAGTCCGGCGCCTCCTGGCGGTCTCCGACTTCGAGCACATCGAACGGCTGGTTCCGCCGACCACCCTGCAACTGCTGAAGGCGAACTACGCGACGCCGAAGGTCTCGGCCGCCTGATCGGCGGCGCGGCCCGACGTCGCCGACGACGCGACGATGCATCGATCGGCCGGCCCGGTCGGTGCGACGAAGAAGGAACGACACGCATGAAGATCGTGAGAGAGGCCCTGGCGGGGACGCTCGAGTCGAGCGACCTGATGGTCAGGATCGCCCCGAAGGACGGTGGCCTCGACATCGTGCTGGAGAGCGAGGTGATCCATCAGTTCGGCGCTCAGATCGAGGCGGTGGTGCGCGAGACGCTCGATCGGCTCGGCATCGACGAGGGTCTGGTGGTGGTCGAGGACAAGGGCGCGCTCGACTGCGTGGTGCGGGCCCGCATCCAGACCGCGGTCTCCCGTGCGGTCGACGAATGGACCGCCGACTGGAGGGCGCTGGCATGAGCAACCGTCTGCGCCGCTCGATGCTGTTCCTGCCGGGCTCGAACGCGGCGATGCTGTCGACCGCCTACGTCTTCAAGCCCGACTCGATCATGTTCGATCTCGAGGATGCGGTCAGTCTGCGCGAGAAGGACGCCGCCCGGCTGCTGGTGTTCCATGCGCTGCGGCTTCCCGTCTGGGAGGGGATCGAGACGGTCGTCCGGATCAATCCCCTGTCGACGCCGTTCGGCATGGCCGACCTCGAGGCGGTGGTCCGCGCCGGGGTCGAGGTGGTGCGTCTGCCGAAGACCGACACCGCCGACGACGTCCGCGCCCTCGAAGCCGAGGTCGAGCGGATCGAACGCGACTGCGGCCGCGAGGTCGGGTCGACCAAGTTGATGGCGGCGATCGAGAGCGCCGCCGGCGTGGTCAACGCGCTCGCCATCGCCACCTCGTCGAAGCGGCTGATCGGCATCGCGCTCGCCGGCTTCGACTACGTGATGGACATGCAGACCGAGCGCGGCGACGGCACCGAGCTGTTCTACGCCCGTTGCGCGGTGCTGCACGCGGCGCGCTACGCCAAGATCGACGCCTTCGACGTGGTGTTCGGCGACATCAACGACGAGGAGGGCTTCCTCAAGGAGGTCGACCTGATCAAGCGGCTCGGCTTCAACGGCAAGTCGCTGATCAACCCGCGTCAGATCGAACTGCTGCACAACGCCTTCGCGCCGACCGAGGAAGAGGTCGACTACGCCCGCCGGGTGGTGGCGGCGGCCGAGGCCGGCGAACGCCAGGGCCTCGGCGTGGTCTCGCTCAACGGCAAGATGATCGATGCTCCGGTGATCGACCACGCGCGCGTCGTGCTGCGCCGGGCCGAAGCCTCCGGCGTGCGCAAGTGATCGAGGACGAATCCATGACCCAGACCGCCAAGGACCGCCTCGCCGGCGTGCCTCTCCCCTCCGGCCTCGAAGCCTTCTCCGGCGTCACCGCGCACGCCCCGCATCTGGCTTCCCGTGAAGAGAAGCACGGCCGCAAACTGACCAAGAGCCTGGAAGACGCGATCCGCGCCTCCGGCCTGAAGAACGGGATGACCATCTCGTTCCATCATTCGTTCCGCGAGGGCGACAAGATCATCAATACGGTGGTCGCCAAACTCGCCGAGATGGGCTTCCGCGACCTGACGCTGGCGCCCTCGTCGCTGCTCTCCTGCAACGCGCCGCTGATCGAGCACATCAGGTCGGGCGTGATCCGGCGGATCTACACCTCCGGCATGCGCGGCAAACTCGCCGACGCGATCAGCCACGGGCTGATGGCGGAGCCGATCAACGTGCATTCGCACGGCGGCCGGGTCCATCTGATGGATCGCGGCGAGCTCGTCATCGACGTCGCCTTCCTGTCGGTGTCGACCGCCGATCCGTTCGGCAACGCCAACGCGGTCACCGGCAAGTCGCGCTGCGGCTCGCTCGGCTATGCGATGGTCGATGCCGATCGGGCGAAGACCGTGATCCTCCTCGCCGAGGAGATCGTCGCCTATCCGAACGCGCCGGCTTCGATCCGCCAGGATCAGGTCGACTTCGTGGTGCCGGTCGAGCAGATCGGCGACCCCTCGAAGATCTCGGTCGGTGCGGCCCGCGCCACCACCAATCCGCGCGAACTTCTGATCGCCCGGCTCGCCGCCGACGCGATGGAGCATGCCGGGTACTTCGAGGACGGCTTCTCGATGCAGACGGGTACCGGCGGGTCGGCGACCGCCACCGCCCGGTTCCTCGAGCAGAAGATGCGGCGGAAGGGGATCAGGGCCGGTTTCGCGCTCGGTGGGATCACCGGCTCGATCGTCGATCTGCACGAGAAGGGACTGGTCGGACGGATCCTCGACACCCAGAGCTTCGATTCGGTGGCCGCCCAGTCGCTGGCCAAGAATGCCGAGCATCTGGAGATCTCGACCAACTTCTACGCCAACCTGACCGCCAAGGCGGCGTCGGTCGACCGGGTCGACATGGTGATCCTGTCGGCCCTCGAGATCGATCTCGACTTCAACGTCAACGTCATCACCGGGTCCGACGGGGTGATGCGCGGCGCTTCCGGCGGCCATTCCGACACGGCGGCCGGGGCCGGGCTGGCGATCGTCGTCGGGCCGCTGATCCGTTCGCGGATCCCGACCGTGGTCGAGCGCTGCACCACGGTGGTCACCCCCGGCGAGACGGTCGGCGTGCTGGTCACCGACCACGGCATCGCGGTCAACCCGAACCGTCCCGACGTCGCCGAGCGGCTGAAGGCGGCGGGCCTGCCGGTCACCACGATCGAGGATCTGCACCGTCGGGCGACGATGCTCACCGGCGTGCCGCAACCGATCGAGTTCCTCGACCGCGTCGTCGGCCTCATCCGCTACCGCGACGGCTCCGTCATCGACGCCGTCCGTCAGGTGAAGGGATGAGCGTGGTGGACGATCGCCGCGCCGGCCCCGAACCGAGCCTCGACGCGCTGCTCGCCGCCCGTGAGCGGCGGGTCGAGCGGCGTGCCGCGGCACTGGCGAGCGGTGCGGCGGCGGTGATCGTGGCGACCCCGGTGATGCCGGGGCCGGTCAAGGACTGCGGCATCGCCCGCGAGGTCCAGGCGGCGGCGCTTGTCGCGCTCGAGGCGCTGTTCGCGGATCGCGGCTGGAGCGCCGAGATCCGTCTCTCGGAGCGGGCGGCGACCGGGCTCGAGGCGATCGTCGCGGTCGCCGCCGAGCCGGTCGACGTCAAACGGGCGACGGTGGAGATCGAGGAGGCGCACCGGCTCGGCCGGCTGTTCGACCTCGACGTCGCCGGGCCGGAGGGGACGATCGGCCGGCGCGAGATCGGCCTCGGTCCGCGCCGTTGCTTTCTGTGCGATCGGCCGGCGCATGCCTGCGCCCGGTCGCGCGGCCACGCGCTCGCCGATCTGCTCTCGGCGATGGAGGCGGCCCTCGATGCGTGAGAGTGGGCTCGGCCTCGCACTCGACCGTGGCTACGACGGCGCACCGCGCCGGCTCGACGTCGACGACCTCGCCGGGCGGGTCGCCGGGTCGGGGTACGCCGCGCTGGTCGCCGAATACGAACTGACACCGAAGCCCGGTCTGGTCGACCGGCGCAACACCGGCTCCCACCGCGACATGGATCTGACCAGCTTCGCCCGCTCTGCCGCGGCGATCCGGCCGTATCTCGCCGATTTCGTCGTCGAGGGGGCGAATGCGGCGGTCGATCCGGCCGGTGCGGTGCTCGAACGACTGCGGCCGATCGGGCTGGCGGCGGAACGGGCGATGGGCGCGGCGACCGGCGGGGTCAACACCCACAAGGGCGCGATCTTCGGTTTCGGCCTCGCCTGCGGGGCGATCGGCCGGCTCGTCGGCCGCGGCGAGGGGCTCTCGGCGGAGACGGTCTGCGACGAGGTGGCGGCGATCGCCGCCGGGCTGGTCGAGCGCGAACTCGCCGTCCCCCGCGAGGCGCGGACCGCCGGCGAGGCGATCCATCGACGCCACGGCCTCACCGGTGCGCGCGGCGAGGCGGCCTCCGGCTTCGCCACCGTCCGGGTGGGGTCGCTGCCGGTCTACCGGCGGCGGCTGGCGGAAGGGCGCGGCGAGGAGCGGGCGCTCCATGCCGCCTTCCTGCATCTCCTCGAACACAACGGCGACACCAATCTCGTCGCTCGCGGCGGTCTCGCCGGTGCCCGCTTCGCCCGCGACGGCGCGGCGGCGGTGCGGGCGGCCGGCGGCGTCGACGCTCCCGACTTCGTGGCGCGGATGGAGGCTCTCGACGACGCCTTCGTGGCGCTGAACCTGAGCCCCGGCGGTTCCGCCGATCTCCTGGCGCTGACCCGGTTCCTCGCGACGGTCGATCGTCTCGATCGGATGGCGGGGTGCAGCGCTGTTGATCGGCGGCGGCACGGGGCCTAGGCTGAGGGTTCCCAGGCCGTCTGCCGCCGGTTCGAACGAGGGTCGTCGATCCGATGATCAGCCCGCACACCCGACACACGCTCGATGCCCTCGCCGCTGCCGCGGCGCGGCTCGATCTGGTGTTGGTGCCCGGCTTCAAGGACAGCGGCGACGAGCACTGGCAGACGCTGTGGCAATCGGTGCTGCCGTCGTTCGAGCGGATCGCCCAACGACGTTGGGACAACCCCGACGTCGAACTGTGGATCGCGGCGATCCGTCGGCTTCTCACCCATCGGCGGCGGCCGGCGGTGCTGATCGGGCATTCGCTCGGGGCGCTGGCGGCGACCTGTCTCGCCGCCGACCGGCATCCGCAGGTGGTCGGGGTGATGCTGGTGGCACCGGCCGAGCCGACCCGCTTCGAGGCCGAGGAACGGGTGCCGCAGCAGCCGCTGGGCGTGCCGAGCCTGGTGGTGGCCAGCCACAACGATCCGGTGATGCGGTTCAATCGGGCCGAGCACTGGAGCCGGCTGTGGGGTGCCGAGCTCGCCGACCTCGGCGACGCCGGCCACATCAATGCCGAAGCCGGCTTCGGCCCGTGGCCGCACGGCCTCGATCTCCTGCTCGGCCTCGTCCAGCGGGTCGAGAGCATGCTGCCGGCCTGAGTGCGGCGCACTTCCCCGTCTCGCTCCGATCGACGCCGCTCAGCGGCCGGTGCCGCAGTCGCGGCGGCCGGAGGTGGCGCAGACCTGCAGCCGATCCCAGTCGTGGAGGCTGGTGATCATCCAGTAGGCCGCACCGATCAGCGCGAGACCGATCACCAGACCGACGAAGATGCCGTCGGAACGCGGCGCCCGTCGCTCCTCGGGCGGCCGCCGCCGAGTGGCGGGCGGCGTCTCGGGGGCTTCGCCGTCGGGATCGGAGGGGGCGCCGCCGCTCGGCTCGGTCAATTCCGTCTCCATGGTCGCGCCGGCACCCGCGAGCCGACTCCGTCGCCGATACTGCGCTCCGCGAAGGCGCCTCGTCGAGATGTCCGCCGTCTCGCCGAGATCCGTGAACGGGCCTACGCGGAGCCCCGACCTGCATCGGTCAAGTGACGAAACGCCACGCCGTGATGTTTCGTAGGTGGTGATCCCTAAGTAATCATCCAAGAATGTCGATCAGAAAACGTGATTGAATCATAAGCGATATTTCTCAATCTGCATGGCGTCATGCGGATCGCTTTCGTTGAAGCGATCGGCGTAACGATGTTACCTGCGAAAACAGGGTGCGGCGTTCGTCTCCATGTGGGGCGGCGGTGTGAATATGCGTCGGTCCGCGACAGAGCGGGCGGCGGAGGCGGCGTGGCGGAAGCCGGCGTCGATGGGGAGAGAAACCGAGCGACGCGCCGAGTCGGGGCGAAACCCGACCGGCGACGTTCGCGGGGGAGGACGACATGGTGCGGGTTTCCTACGGGGTGTGGGACGGCGTGGTGAAGGACAACCGGGGCAGGATCCCGGTGGAAATTCCCCCCGATCCCGATCTCACCGGCTTCGAGCACTTCAACGACGGCAACTCGATCCGGGCCTTCGTCGGCGACCGGGGCTTCGTGGTGTTCGATCCCGAGACCGATCTGGTCGACGCGCTGTGGCGTCACATGGACCGCGCGGCGGAGGAGTCGTGCGGCAAGTGCACGCCCTGCCGGATCGGCGCGCAACTGATCCGCGACGCGCTCGGCGAAGCCCGAGCCGGGCGGGGCAGTGCCGATTCCTGGGCACGGATCGAGGCGCTCGCCCACCAGATGGCCGAGACCTCGCTGTGCTACCTCGGCCAGTCCAGCGCCAATGCGCTGATCGCCGCACTCGAGCACTTCCGCGACGAACTCGACGAGCGCCGCGAGGTGACCCCGGTCGAGAACGGGGCGAGCTACGTCACGGCGCCCTGCGTCGAGGCCTGCCCGTCGAAGGTCGCGGTGCCGCGCTACATCGACTACATCAAGGACGGCCGTCCCGACCTGTCGCTCGGCGTGATCCTGCGCAAGTACCCGATGGCGGCGACCTGCGGCCGGGTCTGCGTCCGCTTCTGCGAGATGGCCTGCCGGCGCAACGCGGTCGACGAGCCGGTCGGCATCAAGATCCTCAAGCGCTACGTCGCCGACCAGCAGAAGGGGCTGCACGGCCACATCTTCTCGCCCGACCGGGTGGCGGCGAAGCTGCCCGATTCGATGAAGGTGGCGGTGATCGGCGCCGGTCCGGCCGGCGTCTCCTGCGCCTACCATCTCCTGCTGCGCGGCTACAATGTCGACGTGCTGGAGGCGGAGAGCGAGGCCGGCGGCATGGCGCGCTCGGGCATCCCGAGCTACCGCCTGCCCAAGGACGTGCTGAAGGCGGAGACCGACACGATCGTCGAGCTCGGCGGGCGCTTCCGCTTCGGGCGGGCGCTCGGCCGGGACTTCTCGGTCGACGACCTGTTCGCCGAGGGCTACAAGGCCGTCTTCCTCGGCCTCGGCTGCGCCAAGGGGACGCTGCTCGGCGTGGCGGGCGAGGATCCGTCGCACGCGGGCTACCATTCCGGCATCGATTTCCTGCTCGCGGTCCACAATCACGTGGAGCACGGCGCGCCGTTCGAGCTCGGCGGCGAAGTGGCGGTGGTCGGCGGCGGCAACGTCGCGATGGACTGCGTCCGCTCGGCGCTCCGGCTCGGCGCGAAGAAGGTCCATCTGATCTATCGGCGCACCGAAGCCGACATGCCGGCCGACCACGAGGAGATCGAGGCGGCCAAGGCGGAGGGGGTAGTCTTCCACTGCCTGTCGAACCCGTCGCGGGTGCTCGAGGAGAACGGCCGGATCGTCGGCGTCGAACTGGTCGAGATGCGCCAGACGGTGCCCGACAAGAAGGGCCGGATCGGCGTCGAGCCGGTGCCCGGCACCGAGAAGACGTTCCACTGCGACGTGCTGATCGCTGCGATCGGCCAGCAGGTCGACAAGGCGACGCTGAGCGCCGACGACGGCGTCCAGCTCGACAAGTGGGGCTGCGTCGCCCACAACGCCCAGACCCTGGTGACCACCCGGGCCGGCGTCTTCGCCGGCGGCGACTGCGCGTCGGGCGCCTCCACCCTGATCCATGCGATGGCGATGGGGCTCAAGGCGGCCCGCGGCATCGACGACTATCTCCGGGTCGGTCATCCGCGCTTCTTCCCGCGGTCGCGGATGCGCCAGCTGCTCAACCAGAACAAGCTGTTGTCCGGCGAGTGCTTCGAGATCCCGGTCGCCCACCAGTACCGGATCGACATCCCGAATCTCGCCCCGGAAGAGCGGGCCCGCACCTTCGAGGAGGTCGAGAAGCCGATCACTTCGGCGGAGGCCTACAGGGAAGCGAACCGCTGTCTGAGGTGCTACCGGGTCTACTCGGTGGTGACGGAAACCGCGGTGCCGACCGGCACCCGCTGACCCCTGGCCCTGTGAAACGCGAGGAACCGATCCATGGAAGCGCGGATCAACGGCCGGCAGGTCGAGTTCGAAGCCGGCGACACCATTCTGACCGCGGCCCGGCGTGCCGGAGCCTACATTCCCACCCTGTGCGAGCTCGCCGACATCGGCCATCGGCCGGGCACCTGCCGGGTCTGTCTGGTCGAGGAACGCCAGGCGGGGCAGGACCGGGCACACATGGTGACCGCCTGCAACACCCCGATGCAGGAGGGCATCGAAGTCTTCACCCGGACCCCGAAGGTCCGGGAGATGCAGAAGCTGCAGGTCGAGCTGCTGCTCGCCGACCACGATCAGGACTGCGCCACCTGCTCCCGCCACGGCGACTGCGAGCTGCAGGACGTCGCCCAGTTCGTCGGCCTCGACCAGTCGCGGTTCGCCCGGCGGGAGTGGTCGAAGGCGCGGCCGGTCGACGACACCGGTCCGGCGCTGGTGCGCGACATGAACAAGTGCGTGCGCTGCCAGCGTTGCGTCGTGGTCTGCCGTGACGTCCAGGGCATCGACGCACTGGTGATCGAGGAAGCCGGCGGCATCGGTACCCACGTCACCATGCGCCAGCTGAACGACCAGGGCGCCAACCCCTGCGTCACCTGTGGTCAATGCGTGATGGTCTGTCCGACCGGGGCGCTGGCCGCCCGCGACGAGACCGATACGGTGATCGACTATCTGTACGATCCGGAGGTGATCACCGTCTTCCAGATGGCGCCGGCGGTCCGGGTCGGGCTCGCCCAGGAGTTCGGTCTGGAGAACGCCGAGGGCCACATCATCACGGCGCTGCGGATGATGGGCGCCGACGTGGTGCTCGACACCAACTTCGCCGCCGACCTCGTCGTGATGGAGGAGGGCACCGAGGTGATCCGCCGGGTGAAGGCGGGGCAGAAGCCGACCTTCACCTCCTGCTGTCCGGGCTGGGTCAACTTCGTCGAGAAGAACCATCCGGAACTCCTGCCCAACCTGTCGACGGCGAAGTCGCCGCAGCAGTGCCTGGGCAGTCTGGTCAAGACCTATCTCGCCGAGCGGATGAACCTCGACAAGACCAGGATCCGCAACATCTCGATCATGCCCTGCACGGCGAAGAAGGACGAGATGCACCGGCCGCAGCACGAACACGACGGCGTCAAGGACGTCGATCTGGTGCTGACGGTGCGCGAGTTCTCGCGGTTGCTGCGGCGCGAGGGCATCGATCTCCGGAAGCTCGAGCCGGGCACCTTCGACAATCCCTACATGGCCGACTATTCCGGCGCCGGGGTGATCTTCGGCACCACCGGCGGGGTGATGGAGGCGGCGGTGCGCAGCGCCTACTTCCTGGTCAACGGCAAGGAACTGCCGCAGGCGGAAGTGACGGCGCTGCGCTCCTTCGACGACATCCGCACCGCCACGGTGGCGATCGGCGGCGGTCTGCCCGACCTGAAGCTCGCCATCTGTCACGGGCTCACCGCGGCGCGCGAGGTCGCCGAAGGGGTGCTCGCCGGCCGGTACGACTTCGACTTCGTCGAGGTGATGGCCTGCCCCGGCGGCTGCATGACCGGCGGCGGCAACATGAAGCAGAAGCACAGCTACCGGGCCGACAGCGAGCGGCGGCGGGTGACGCTGTTCGAGATCGACGCCAAGCGGAAGATCCGGCAATCGCACAACAACCCGCAGATCAGGCAGCTCTACGCCGATTATCTCGGCGAGCCGATGTCGGATCGGGCGCATCATCTGCTCCACACCCACTACACCGACCGCAGGACGCAGGCGGAGGTCGCGGCCAAGGAGATCTGGCGCGAGATCCGGACCGCCCTGCCGAAGCGGCCGACCGAAAAGGCCTGACCACTCCGACGGCCGAGCCGACTCCGCGGACGTCTCGTGCCTCGACGAGGCGGGAGACGTCCGCTTCCTTTCTCGCCCGGTGAGTGTCACCCTCGCCGGGCGCGTGCGGAGGACGAACCATGGACGAGACCGACCGGCGGGCTGGCGGCGTGCGGATCGAGTGCGATCTGCTCGGCACCCGCGAAGTGCCGGCCGAGGCTCTCTGGGGGATCCACACGCTGCGGGCGGTCGAGAACTTCCCGCTCTCCGGACGGCGGGTGCATCCGGGCCTGATCCGGGCGATGCTCGACGTCAAGGCGGCCGCCGCCGAGACCAACGCGCGGATCGGAGCGCTCGACGGCACCGTGGCGCAGGCGATCGTCCGGGCCTGCGACGAGATCGCCGGCGGGCCGCTCATCGGCGAGATCGTGGTCGACGCGCTGCAGGGCGGGGCCGGCACCTCGCTCAACCTCAACGTCGACGAGGTCGTCGCCAACCGGGCCGCGGAGATCCTCGGCGGGCGGCGCGGCGATCATGCCCGGGTCGACCCGATCGACCACGTCAATCTCCATCAGTCGACCAACGACACCTTTCCGACCGCGCTGAGGATCGCGGCGATCCGGCTGCTGCACGATCTCGAGCCGGCGATCGCCGATCTCCAGACGGCGTTCCAGCGTCAGGAGGCGCGGTGGTCGGCGGTCACCAAGATCGGCCGGACCGAGCTCCAGGACGCCACGCCGATCGGCTTCGGGGCGGTCTTCTCGGCCTTCGCCGAGGCGCTCGCCCGCGACCGCTGGCGGGTGTCGAAGTGCGAGGAGCGGCTCCGGGTGGTCAATCTCGGCGGCACGGCGATCGGCACCTCGATCGCGGCGCCGGCGAAATACGTCTTCCAGGTGGTCGAAACCCTGCGGCGGCGGACCGGCCTCGGTCTCGCCCGGGCCGAGAACCTGGTCGACGCCACCCAGAACGTCGACGCCTTCGTCGAGGTCTCCGGGATCCTCGAGGCGCATGCGGCGAACCTGTTCAAGATCTCCTCCGACCTCAGGCTGATGGCCTCCGGTCCGGACGCCGGGTTCGGCGAGATCCGCCTGCCGGCGGTGCAGGAGGGGTCGTCGATCATGCCGGCCAAGGTCAATCCGGTGATCCCGGAAGCGGTCGGGCAGGCGGCACTGGCGGCGATCGGCCATCACACGGTGGTCTCCTCGGCGGCCCGCTCGGGCCAGCTCGAACTCAATCCCTTCCTGCCGCTGCTCGCCGACGCCTTCCTCGATCAACTGAGCCTGCTCACCGCCGCCGACCGGATCTTCGCCACCCGCTGCGTCGACGGCATCGAGGTCGACGCGGCCCACTGTGCGCGGGTGCTCGCCTCGTCGCGGGCGCTGGCCACCGTGCTGGTCGGCCGTTTCGGCCACGCGAAGGCGGCGGAGGTGGCGGAAGCGGCCCGCGCCGCCGGCCGGACCATCGCCGAGGAAGTGGCGGCGTCGGGGCTCCTCGACGAAGCGGAGGCACGGCGCTTCCTGTCGCCGGAGGCGGCGACGGCGATCGCCCGACACGAGACCGGAGAGAAACGATGATCGGTACACCCCGCGGCCTGCGTTTCGCGATCGGCGTCTTCGGCCGCCGCAACGCCGGCAAGTCGTCTCTCACCAACGCACTGATCGGCCAGGACGTGTCGATCGTCTCGCCGGTCGCCGGCACCACCACCGATCCGGTGGAGAAGGCGATGGAACTGGCGCCGCTCGGGCCGGTGGTGCTGATCGACACCGCCGGCATCGACGACGAGGGCGAACTCGGCGCGATGCGGACGAGCCGCACCGAAGCGGCGCTGGGGCGGACCGATCTCGGTCTGGTGGTGATCGGCGAAGCCGGGATCGGCGCCGACGAGGAGAAGTTGTTCGCCGATCTGAAGGACAAGGCGACGCCGGTCCTCGTCGTCTTCAACAAGACCGATCTCGCCCCGCCGCGGCCCGTGGATCTCGCCCGGGTGGCCGAGCTGGAGCTGCCGCACGTCGCCGTGTCGGTCGGGACCGGAGCGGGGATGGCGGGGCTGAAGGCGGCGATCCTCGCCGTCGCGCCGGAGGAGGGCTTCGCCCAACCGCATCTCCTCGGCGATCTGATCCGGCCGGGCGCCCAGGTGGTGCTGGTGGTGCCGATCGATCTCGGCGCGCCGAAGGGCCGGCTGATCCTGCCGCAGGTGATGGCGATCCGCGACATCCTCGATGCCGACGCCGCCGCGGTGGTGGTCAAGGAACGCGAGCTCGCCGACACGCTCGCTCGGATGGGGCGGCGGCCGGATCTGGTGGTCTGCGATTCGCAGGTCGTGCTGAAGGCTTCGGCCGACACGCCGGAGGAGGTGCCGCTCACCACCTTCTCGATCCTGATGGCGAGGTTCAAGGGCGACCTCGTCGCCTTCGCCCGCGGCGCGGCGGCGATCGATCGGCTCAGGCCGGGTTCGCGGATCCTGGTGGCGGAGGCCTGTTCGCACCATTCGCTGGCCGACGACATCGGCCGGGTGAAGATCCCGCGCTGGCTCCGGCAATATGCCGGCGGCGATCTCGCCTTCGACACGGTGGCGGGCCGCGACTTCCCCGACGATCTCACGCCCTATTCGCTGGTCGTCCAGTGCGGCGGCTGCATGGTCAACCGCAAGGAGGTGCTGCTCCGGCAGCGTCGCGCCGCCGAGCAGGGGGTGCCGATGACCAACTACGGGGTGACGATCTCGCGGGTCCAGGGCGTGCTGGAACGGGCGCTGAAGGTGTTTCCGGCGGCCTACGAGGCGTTCGAGGCGGATTCGGCCCGAGGCTGATCAGGGCGCCGACCGGCGACTCGACGAAGACCCCACCCGCAACTGCGGATGGAGGTCGCCATTCGCCACGCACTCTCCCGTTGTCCCCGGCCGGAGCCCCGTGTAGGGGCGGAGGGGAAGGGGACCCATTCGGGTGCGGCGTCCCGTGGAAATCTCGTCTGGGCCCCCTTCCCGGCGCTTGCGCGCCGCCGGGGGCGACGGGAGTGATCGGGGCTCGTTTCCCCGCGATCCCATCTCGAGCCGGCTCAGAGCCCTCCGCCGGCCTTCGGCGAATGGCCGGGTCCTTCGCCGACGAAGCGGCCGAGACTCCAGATCCGTGCGGTGGCGCAGGCCGAGCACGAGCCGTCGCCCTCGTCGACGCAGGGCTTGTCGGGATAGAGCAGATAGTCCTTGCGGTACCTGCCGGGCGTGTCGTTGGGCATGAACACGTCGGCGCCGCGCTTCAGCGCGAGGTCGCGGCCGATGCCGGGGAACATCGCGTCGAAGGCGGTGGTCGCGGGGATGCGGAGCACCGGATCGACCACCCGGAGCGCGGCGATCACCGAGAAGCAGATCTCCGGATCATCGGCGAAGGCGTTGGTCTCGCCGGCCAGCGGCGTGTCGGGATGAGCGATGAACGGGCCGACGCCGACCATGTCGAGGTCGAGGTCGCGGACCAGCAGGACGTCGTCGACGATGGTGTCGAGAGTCGCGCCGGGCAGGCCGATCATGAAGCCGGAACCGACCTGGACGCCGACCTCGCGCAGTGCGGCGAGGCAGTCGAGCCGTTCGGCGTGGCTGCAGTCGGGGTGGAGGCGTTCGAACAGCGCCGGATCGGAGGTCTCGAAGCGCAGTAGGTAGCGGTCCATGCCGGCGGCGTGCCAGCGGGCGTAGACCTCGCGGGCGCGGTTGCCGGCGGAGAGGGTGACGGCGAGCGGCGTCTCGCGGCGGATCCGCTCGACCAGCCGGGCGATGCGGTCGTTCTCGCTCGGGGTGTCGATCTCGCCGGACTGGAGGACGATGGTGTGGTGACCCCAGCCGGTCATCTTCTTCGCGACGTCGAGGATCTCGTCGTCGGAGATCCGATAGCGGCGCGGGTTGGGGTTGGAACGGCGGATGCCGCAGTAGAGGCAGTCGTTGGCGCAGGCGTTGGAGAATTCGACGATGCCGCGCAGGTGGACGGCGTCGCCGACCCGGTCGCGGCGCAGGGCGTCGGCCGCCGCCCACAGGCGGTCGCGCGGCATTTCGAACAGGGCGCGCACCGAGGCTCGGTCGAAGCCCTCCGGCGGGAGGGCGACGGCGTCGGCGGGCGGGATCGTGGTCTCCATCGGGCCGTGGCTCCCGGTCGGTCGATGCCGGCGAGATCCGGCGGTTTCCGGGCGAATGATAGCCGTCGGCGAGGCCGTCGGCGAGACCGGCCGGCGCGATCAGTAATGAGGCGGAGGCGGTTCCGGCGGGGCGGCGTAGCGGGCGTTCTGCTCGACCGTGGCGAGGCGGTCTACCAGGGCCTCGAGTCGGCGGGTGAGGCCGTCGATCGCCTTCCACTGTTCGACCACGGTGGTGTTCAGATCGTCGATCACCAGGTCCTGATGGGCGATGCGGATCTCGAGATCGGTCAGACGATCGGTCGGTTCGGGGGCCTCGGTCACGATGGTCTCCTTCGGCGGATGGGCGGCGTCCCACGGTGTTGACCGAAGCCGGCGGTCCTGTCGACCCCCGAGAGCGGCTCGCACGACGCGAAACGATGCGATGCGAGGGGAAACGCCGGCCCGAGACCGATCGTCGCGCCGATCGTCGACGAATCGCGGTGGATCCCGGCTCACGGGCCGATCGGTGGTTTCGCGCCGGGGCGCCGCTATGGACAGGGGGGCGGTGACGTGGTTTGGTCCGGTGGCCAGGCCGTTCGTCCAGCCGCGTCGCGGGGTGTCGGAAGGCGTGCGCGACGGTCGTTCGGCGCGCCGCTCCTCCTCTACCTCACGAAGGTTCGCCGAGAAAGATCCGGCGCGGTGGGGAGCGACGGCCGTCAGGGAGGATGCGCCGCCGGTTCTGCCGTGCGGACATCGTAAGACGAGCGTCCGCGGGGCCGACCATGCCGTTCCAACCGATCGATTCCCAACGTCTGTATCAGCGGATCGCCGATCAGATCGGAGAGATGATCCGCGACGGCGAGTTTCCGCCGGGCCATCGCCTGCCGCCGGAGCGCGATCTCTCCAAGATGCTGGGGGTCAGCCGTCCGGTGGTCCGGGAGGCGATGATCGCGCTGGAGATCGCCGGGCTGGTCGAGGTCCGCACGGGGTCGGGCACCTATGTCCGCGATTCGGCGGAAGTGGCGGCGATCGCCGGTGTCGATGCCGGGCACAGTCCGACCGACATCATCTCGGCGCGGATGGTGATCGAGAGCGAGATCGCCCGGATCGCCGCGGCGAAGCTGACCGACGCCGACATCGCCGAACTCGATGCGCTGATGGAGCGGATGAACCGGGAGCACGACGAGGGCCTGTCCGGCTACGAAGGCGACCTCGCCTTCCATCTCAGGATCGCCGAGGCGACCGGCAATCTGGTGCTGGCGACGGTGATCGAGCGGCTGTGGCAGGATCAGCACGCGCCGGTGTTCGCCCTGATGAGCGAGCGCACCCGCCTGCCGGAGAACTGGGAACCGACCCGGAAGGCCCATGCGGCGATCTTCGACGCGCTGGTCCGGCGCGATCCCGACGCCGCGGCGGCGAGCATGCGGGCGCATCTCGAACAGGTGCTGACCGTGCTGTCCGGCGAGGCGATCGTCGGCTGACGGACGTTCCATCGGGAGACGGTCTCGATGTCGGTCGCCGAGGATGCCTCGGGGCGCCGCGTCGCCTGCGTTCCGCCGTGACCGATGCCGGTCGGGGAAGAACGACGGGGGAGGTCGTGGGCGGCGACGGCTCCCCCGCCGGGTCCGCCGCCTCGGCCCGCGCGGGGTCGAGACGTCGGTTCGTCATGACCGCGGTTCGGCTCGGCCGAGCCGCGTTCAGAGCCCGTAGGCCCGTTTGACGAGGCGATAGGCGAGGTCGTGGGCGACCTCG
>CALFRR010000025.1 GCA_937919435.1 uncultured Alphaproteobacteria bacterium
GCAAGGTGTTCGAGGGTGTCGCCGATCGACGTCAGATGTACCGCCTGTTCGACCGAGGCTCTTCGACCGGAGTTCGCCGGTTCGCTTTCCACGCAAGCCAAGCCCGGCGTATTGATGTGTGAATTGACATACAAACAGAAATGTATGTATTAATGGATGATATCGGTTCGGATTGGTCCGCCACCGTGATGCGCGTATCGCGGGGGTGGCGCGCAAATACACGGAATCGAGCTGATCCCAGTTGAACGGAATCGAAGATGGCCAGACGGACCAAAGAGGACGCGGAGAAGACCCGTGAGACATTGCTGACGGCGGCGGCCGAGGTCTTCCTCCAACGCGGCGTGGCACGGGCATCACTCGAAGAGATAGCCAGAGCCGCAGGGCTCACCCGCGGCGCGGTCTATTGGCACTTCCAAGATAAGCTCGACTTGTTCTGGGCGTTGAACGACAGGGCGCGGACACCGCACGCGGACATGCTTGCGGAACTCGTGTCGCGGCTCGGCGAAGGCTCCGATCTTGATCCCCTCGTCGAACTCGAAGGAGCGGTCCAGGCCGCCTTCGTCTCTATCGAGAACGACGATGAACAGAGGCGGCTGCTGACCATCCTGTTGATGCGTTGCGAATACGTCGCAGAAATGGAGTTGGCCTTCAACGGACAACGCGAGGCCGACGCCCTACTGCAGTCGTCGCTCATTCAGATCTTCAATCGAGCTGCCACCTGCGGGTGTCTCGCGGCGACATGGCGGGCTGAGGATGCCGCGCTCGCCTGCTTTCTCCTGATCACTGGTCTGGTGCAGGCATGGCTGCGGACCCCGAACAAAATCGGTCTCGCGAAAGAAGGCGGCATTCTGATGCACGCCTTCATCGGATCGATGAGATCCGGCGCCGGCCGAACCTCGTCTCCGGCGGCGATGACATGACGGCCGTGTCGGACGCCCGCACGATCCGACCGGGCAACCGTATCGATTTCCTTTTCGGGATCGATCCGGCGGCATTGATATTCGCGACCAAGACGACCGCCGCCTGCCTGTTGGCTCTCGGTTTCGCGTTCGCCTACAACCTTGGTCAACCACAATGGGTGGTATTGACCATCTTCATCATCCTCCAGCCGGGAACGAGTGGCGGTATCGTCGGTAAGAGCGTGGCTCGGCTGCTCGGAACCTTCGTCGGCGTCGGCGTCGCCTTCGTTCTGGCTGGGCTCTTCTCCCAAGAGCGCGTCCTGTTCCTCGGCGGACTGGCGGCATGGAGCGGGCTGTGCACCTTTGCCTCCCAGCGAGTGCGCAGTTGGCTCAATTACGCCTCCGTCCTTTCCGGATACACTGCGGCCATCGTCGGCATCCCGGCGGCATTGGCGCCGGGCAACACCTTCTATCTGGCATCGGCGCGTCTGACCGAGATATGCCTCGGCATCATAGTCGGTACAGTCGCCTCTGAACTGATCCTACCGGTGCCGATGGCGCATACGCTGAAGACAGCCCTGGGAGACTCCCGCCGCATCGTGTCGCGCTTCGTCGTCGCTCTGATGGCAGGAGACGACACGACGGCTCACGCCACCGACGTCGTCGCGTGCACCATTTCCCTCGAAGACTTGTTGAACTCGGCGATCTTCGAAGATGCGCCGTCGCGAGCCTCTCGTCGACAAATTCGTGGCGTCGCCGCCGCTCAAATCGGTGTTCTCGCCGCCGCACGACCTCTGATCCGCCCCTTGCGCGATCAACCAGACCAGAGAAGCGACACCATCTCTCCTCTCCTGTCCGACGCGACACGGGGCGAAGTCTGGGCCGCCGTCGAAGCTTGGGGAGAAGGACGGCTGGTTGCGGCTGAACTGGCAGCCAGGCTCGAGGCTCTGCTCCCGGAACGTCCTCTTGCGGAGGAAGAGGGATTCTCCCAGCCTCTTCAATTCATTGTCTTCACGCGATCGCTCGTCGCCTGCGCTCGGATCTGGGAGGCTGCAGTTGGCGGATCCAAGGAGTCGGTTCTTCCCTCCGCGCTCGATCCGACGGACGACATCCGTTCGGCAGTGACGACGGGTCTGCGAGCAGCCCTTGCGGTCGTCGTCAGTGGGATGTTCTGGATTCTGTCGGGCTGGCCGCGCGGCGCGACGATGACCCTGCTCTGCACCTTGGCGGTATCGCGCGCCGCCACCATGGGACGTGTCGTTCCACTCGGAATCGCCACGGTCGCCGTCTTCGCGGTAGCGGCGGTTCCAAGTTTTTTCATCTCCCAAGTGCTGCTGGCGAACGTATCCGGCTTTCCGATGTTCGCTGTCGTCTTGGCACCCGTCCTGTTCTTATTTTCGTTCCTCATGGCGAAGCCGCGCACCTTCGTTGTAGGCTACATGGCGGCGATGTTCTTCCTCACTGCTGCCGGTCTTCAAAACCGGATGACCTACGACCCCATCCTGTTCGTCAACACCACCATTGCAGCGTTCCTCGCAGCCGGCTTCGCCTTGATGCTCTGGATCCTCGTCGCTCCGGACACTCCCTACAAACAACGTCTGAGGTTCGTCCGTGCGGCCGGTCGAGGCCTCGCGGTGCTTGACGGAAGTGGGGCGGCACTGTCCCGAATGGCTGCCTTCGAAAGGGTGGTCGGTGGCGCGTTTGTGCGGTTCGTGCGGACGTCGCGTCCCGACCACGTCGAGGACCAAGCCTGCCGTGAACTCGAGTTGGCTATTCTCGGTGCCGGCCGCGACCTCGTCATACGACCGGCAATCGGGCTGGGTTCGGGTGACAGGCGTGCCGTCATACAAGAAGCCGTCGCCGTTTTGAGCCGTCGGTTCGTTGCTCCAGATGCTCTGTGGTGTGTGATCCGGCGACTTGAGGACGCAATGATTCGATCGGAGCCGTCCTCCTGTGAAAGAGGGGCGGGGGTGGGGGCATGAATGCTCGGTGAGGTAAGTATTTTCGGGGCGCTGGTGCCATATCTGCTGGTTGTATTCCTGTTGGCCCTTGCTGTGTTCTTGCCGGTCGATTGGTTGGCGATGCGCACCTGCGTCTACGACCTGACTTGGCATCCGGCTCTGGCGCGTTTCAGCCTCTTTCTGTGCCTGTTCTCCGGGTTGGCCTTGGCGAATTGAAACATCACTCTCGGGATCACACGATGAACACCGACGTAGCGTCGACCACACTGGAACCCGACCCGAACGACAGCCGCACCTCCGTGTCCCGCGGCTCGGTACGTCGGAAAGTGGTCGCTCGCTTCGCTCTGACGGCTCTTCTATTCGCCGCAGGCTGTTTCGGCGTTCGAGAGGTCTGGAACCGCTACATGTATTCGCCATGGACCCGTGATGCCCGCATCGCGGCGGATGTCGTCGCGGTGGCGCCCGACGTGTCGGGTTTCATCACCGAGCTCCATGTGAAAGACAATCAAATGGTCCACAAGGGCGATGTGCTCTTCGTCATCGACCAAGAGCGCTACAAACTGGCGATGGCGGCGGCGGAAGCAGGCGTGGCCGCCCGGCAAGCGACGATGACCATGCAGTCCCGTATCGCTGATCGCCGCGCCAAACTGACGAGTGCCGCCGCCTCGGAAGAGGAACGGGAGAGTGCGCATCTGAACGCCGAAGCGGCACGTGCGGCCTATGAAGGTGCCTTGGTCGATCGTTCGACTGCGGAACTCAACCTGAAGAGGACGGTGATCTACGCCCCGGTCAACGGCTACGTCACCAACCTTACCGTCGTCGCCGGCCAATTCGCATCGATCGGAATACGAGTATTGGCGATCATCGACAGCGATTCCTTTCACATCAAAGGCTATTTCGAGGAGACGAAGCTCCCATTTCTTTCGGTCGGCCAACCGGTATCGATCCACCTGATGGGACACGACACGGAGATCACGGGGCATGTCGATAGCGTGAGTCGTGGCATCACCGATCGCGACAACACCACGGGGCCGGAACTGCTCGCCGCGGTTGCGCCTACCTTCGAATGGGTCCGGTTGGCTCAGCGCATCCCCGTTCGCATCCGCATCGACAATGTTCCGGCCGGAGTTGTAATTAGCGCGGGCATGACCTGTACCGTTGTTGCCGCTCAGCAATAAATCAGAATATAATTCGAATAACTGAAGCTATATCTGTCTTTATCGCACATATATAGATGTATTTCTATTATATATGAGAGCCGGTCCGGAAAAAGGTTGAGGAGCCGGAATCGGTTGTGATTCCGTGGTCGACGCCGATTCGATGGAGGCGTCGATGTGGAAGCTGGACGGTTCTAAAAACCTGGCGGAATTGGCCGTTTTCTGATTCGATCGTCTCCGAGGGGATGGAGACGATGCGATGGGCAGGGCACCCGGGTTCTTCGATTTCGATGATCGCCTGAAGCGGTTGAGCGACCTCGGCGATCAACTGGAGGCCTTCGGGCGCGCTGTCGACTTCGAGATCTTTCGCGCCGATCTCGCTGCCGCCCTGAACTACTCGACGGGCGAGCGCGGCGGCCGCCCACCCTTCGACCCGGTGCTGATGTTCAAGGTGCTGGTCATCCAGACCACCAACAACCTGTCGGACGAGCGCACCGAATTTCTGATCAACGACCGGCTGTCGTTCATGCGTTTCCTCGGGCTCGGCCTCGACGACCGCGTGCCCGACGCTCGGACGATCTGGTTGTTCCGCGAGAAACTCACGAAGGCAGAGGCGATCAAGGGGTTGTTCGAGCGTTTCGAGACCGCACTGCGGGCTTCCGGCTACATCGCCATGTCCGGTCAGATCGTCGACGCCAGCCTGGTCGCCGCACCGAAACAGCGCAACACGGACGAGGAACGCCGGACCATCAAGGAAGGCCGCGTCCCCGAGGATTGGAGGAGCCGCCCGGCGAAGCTCCGGCACAAGGATCGGGATGCGCGCTGGACGGTGAAGGTCACCAAGGCGAAGCAGCGACCGGATGGGACGAAGCCACCGGTCGACATCGCCATTCCCTCCTTCGGTTACCAGAACCACGTCGCCATCGACGTCGGCCACGGCTTCATTCGGACGTGAAAGGTCACGGACGCGGCGGCCTACGAAGGCGCGGTGCTGCGTGACGGTCTGCTGGCCACGACCAACACCGCGCGGACGGTGTGGGCCGACACCGCCTATCGCTCCGCCGCCAACGAGACCTTCATGGCCGACAACGGCTTCGTCAGCCGGGTCCATCGCAAGAAGCCGAAGGGGCGTCCGATGCCGGAGCGCACTCGGCGGGCGAACAACACCAAATCGAAGATCCGCAGCCGGGTCGAGCACGTCTTCGCCGATCAGAAGACGAGGATCGGCCTCTTCGTCCGAACGATCGGCATCGCCCGAGCGACGACCAGGATCGGGCTGGTGAACCTCGTCTACAACATCCGTCGGCTGCTCTTCATCCAACGCAGGGAGGCCGCTTGAGGAGGGCTGGGGCCGACAACCGGCCTGCCAGCCGCCATCCATGCAGACCACGAACGGACCGCCGTCGACTTCAGTCCCGCCGCTGCTGCGCCGAAATCAACCCATCCGAAGGCACGCCGACCCGTTGATAGAACCGTCCAACTTCCGCGGTTCTCGGGCATAGGGAATGCGCTCGGGAATGGTGGCACGGCCGAGCGTTACGCCAAAGAAAAACCTGAGTGCGCAGACGATCTGGTTCAGCCCAGCCCAAGATATCCCCGAGGCGACGAGGTAGACTTGGAAGCGGCGCACATCCTCGATATCGAGCCGATCGGGCGAGCGGCCGAAATGGCGACTGAACTTCTGGACCGCGTGGATGTAGGATCGTTGAGTGGCCGGGGAAAGATTGCGGACCGTCATGTCCTCGATCATCCGGCGACGCAGGGCTCATCTCGGCCATCTGGGCCTCCTGTCTGAAGGTGGGCTTGCAGCACCCACATCCTCGCAGACAGGAGGGACCTCTCAAATCGCGCTCCAATTGCCGCGGTAGCGGCTTAGTTCAATCCCCCACGAGTCGGAATTTCATCCGGCTGGTATAAAACCGACGAGCTTCACACGGGGCGCCGGGAGACCGGGATGTGAAAGGCGTGACGGCGATGTCCTCGGTGATTTCGATCGTGCTGACGACCGTGACGGCGCCCTTTGGCATGAAGGTATCGGCGCGTGAATTCGCCGACAAGCTTCAAGATCCTGCGAGCGCGATCTCCTTCGACGCGGCGGCCTTTGCCTGTTTTCCGAGGTGAGTCCCGAGCTCCAGATCGCGTTCATGGACGAGATGGGTTTGAGCAGGGCCGCTGCGGTCGTGGTTGCGACCCTCTTCTCCGATGCGGCCGGTTATGAGCTGCCTCTGGCCGCCCGGCCGTGATCATGGCGAACCACCTCCGTCATGATCTGAGCCCCAGGTGGATTCTGATGGCGTCCTCGACGG
>CALFRR010000026.1 GCA_937919435.1 uncultured Alphaproteobacteria bacterium
ACCACCGAGATCTACACTCTTTCCCTACACGACGCTCTTCCGATCTCGACGGCGAACACGATGTTGCAGGACGTGCTCGACATCATCCGCTGAGTCTTCCGGGTCGTCTTCCGCTCTGAGCGAGGGTTCGTTCGATGGGTCTCACCGCTGCCGTGGCACTGACGGCGAACGGCCTCAGGATCGCCCAGGACGCCACTTCGGTGGTGGCCGGCAACATCGCCAATGCCAGCACCGACGGCTACACCACCAAGCGGCTGACGATCTCCAACATCTATGCCGACAGCGGCACCGTCGGCTTCAAGACGACGGTCGCCCGGCAGTTCGATCGCGAGGTCTACAACCAGCTGATCTCGTCGACGGCGTCGACCTCCTACCTCGATGCACAGGCGACCTACGTCGGCCAGATCAATCAGCTGATGGGCTCGACCTCGAACGGCGCCACGCTGCCGTCGGCGATCGCGGCGTTCTCGGCCGACCTCCAGACGCTGGCGGCGCAGCCGAGCAACGGTTCCGCGCAGATCCAGGTGGTCAACTCGGCCAACTCGATCGCCCAGTCGCTGAACTCGATGGCGGCGACGATCGGCGACGTCGCCTTCGCGGTCGCCGGCGACATCCGCGACGCGATCTCCGAGGTCAACGCCCTGACCAGCGAGATCGGCAAGATCAACGCCGAGGTCGTCTCCTACAAGGCGCAGGGGCGCGACACGTCGGGGCTCGAGGACGAGCGCGACAAGGCGCTGCTGAAGCTCTCGACCTACATCGACGTGCGGGCCGTCGAGGAGACCAACGGGTCGCTGCGGGTGATGACCGATGCCGGCCTGACCATGGTCGACGGCGTCCGGGCGACCCAGTTCACGCAGGATGCGGTCGGCACGCTGATCATCGCCAACGACGGGACCGGCGTCACCGACGTGATGGCCGACGGCCTGATCACCTCCGGTTCGCTGGCGGCGCTCTACGACGTCAAGACCAACCTGCTGCCGCAGGCGCAGAGCCAGCTCGATCAGGTGGCGGGCGCCCTGGCACAGGCGATGTCGACGATCGAGACGTCGGGCACCGCTGTCACCTCCGGCGGGCTCTCCGGCTATTCGGTCGATCTCGCCGGCATGAAGTCCGGCGACGTCACCCGGGTCTCCTACACCGACAAGGCGACCGGGCTGACCAAGGTCGTCGACTTCGTCGCGGTCAACGACCCGAGCAGCCTGCCGTTGACCGGTGTCGACTCGAGCGCGCTGCATCAGGTGGTCGGCATCGACTTCACCGGATCCACCGCCTCGGTGGCCGCCCAGATCCAGACGGCGCTCGGCTCGGCCTTCACCGTCACCAACTCGGCGGGGACGGCGCTCGACATCGTCGGCGACGGCACCACCGTCGACGTCGCGGGACTCTCGACCCGGATCGCGGCGACCGGAACCCAGACCGGCAGCACCGCACTGCCGCTGTTCACCGACGGCGGCGCGCTCTACACCGGGAGCTACGACAACGGGACCCAGATCGACGGTCTGGCGTCGCGGATCAAGGTCAACTCCGAGCTGACCTCGAACCCCGGGCTGCTGATCTCCTACACGGCGACGACGGAAGCGTCGGATGCCGCGCGTCCCAACGCGCTGCTCGCCGGGCTGCAGTCCTCGACCAGCTGGATGACGCTCGGCGGTGGGCCGGCGGCCTCCAAGCAGACGGTGGTGCAGTTCGCCAACTCGATGGTGTCGACCTGGGGGTCTCGCAAGACCAACGCCGATACGGATCTGTCGAACCAGAAGATCATCCAGAACAATCTCACGTCCGCGATGAAGAGCGCTTCGGCCGTTTCGACCGATGGCGAGTTGGCGAAGCTGATCCAGCTGCAGTCGGCCTATTCGGCCAATGCGCAGGTTTTGTCGACGATCAAGGACATGTTGAACACTCTGCTTTCGAGCGTCTGAGTAGCGCGGGTCAGGAGCCAGTCATGGACGTCACCTATGCCTACACCGGGTTGAACAGCTCGCTGACGGCTGCGCTGCAGACCAAGACCCAGTTGATGGATCAGCTGACCAATCAGCTGGTGACCAAGATGAAGTCGCCGACCTACGCCGGGATCGAAAACCGGTCGTTGGTCCTGTCGTTTCAGAGTGCGCTCGCCAGCAGCGATGCCTATCTGAACACGATTTCGCAGGTGAACACGCAGATGACGTTGATCACCAACGCCATCGAGAACATGTCGAAGGTGTCGGCGAGCCTGTCGACGAGCCTCGACCGCAACGTCTATCAGCCGACCGCCGACGGAACGACCGCGGCGCAGACCGCGGCGATGAACTCGCTCGACTCCTACGTCACCAGTCTCAACGGCGACTACGACGGCAACTACATGTTCGGCGGGCGCAAGACCGATCAGCAGCCGGTGCTGTCCTCCGACGTGATCCTCAACGGCGACGCGGCGCACGCCGGCTACAAGCAGGTGGCGGCCGAGCGGCTCCAGGCGGATCTCGGGGTCAACGGGCTCGGCCGCCTCGACCTCGGCGTCGTCGGCCCAAGCCTGGCACTGACCGAAGAGGGGACCGGAACCAACGTCTTCGGCATGAAGCTCGGCGGCGTCGTGTCGACGCTCAGCAACGCGACCATCACCGGCGGCACGTCGGCGGGGCCGGCTCCGCATTCGTTGACGGTCGACCTCACCGGTCAGCCGACGGCCGGCGAGAAGCTGACGCTGACTTTGACCCAACCCGACGGGACCACGTCGACGATCGCTCTCACCGCCGGTACCGAGACTTCGGACGACGGAACGACCTTCGCGATCGGTGCGACGGCGGTCGACACGATGGCCAACCTCCAGACGGCGCTGACCAAGCAGCTCCAGACGGTGGCGGCGAGCGACCTCACCGCGGCTTCGGCGGTGACCGCGGCGAACGACTTCTTCGACACGGCGAGCGGGGCGCCCCGGCGGCTCGACCTCACCTCCGGCGGCGGCACCGCGGCGACGGCCACTTCACTGACGGCGGGAACCTCGGCCGACACGGTCATCTGGTATCGGGGCACCAACGACGGGACCTCGGCCCGGGCCGACGCCAGCACCGCGGTCGACACCGGCGTGTCGGTGAACTTCGGCATCCGCGCCAACGAGTCGGCCTTCACCACCCAGATCAAGGCTCTGGCGGTCATGGCGACGGTCGACGTGTCGGCCGGGACCAGCGATGCGAAGCTGCTCTACGGCGCCACGATCGACCGGGTGAAGCCGGTTCTGAACGATCGCTCGTCGACCAAGAGCCTGCAGGCGATCGAAACCGAGATCGTCGGAGCCCAGAGCTCGGCCAAACTCGCCCAGCAGCGGCTGAAGATCCAGTCCTCGACCTACCAGACGACGATCGCCAATGCCCTGCAGATCGACGACACCACGGTCGGAGTCGAAATCACCACGCTGCAGACGCAGATCGAGTCGAGCTACAAGGCCGCGGCGATTCTCTACAAGCTGTCGCTCACCAACTACCTTTGAGTAAGGGTGTATCGGGTAGGTTCAGCGCGTCGACGCGGAGTCGTACGGCCGAGAATCGTACAGATATGGCCGACAATCGTCGATCGGATTCAGAACCTCTTTACTCGTGAGGCGCATGTTGCATGGGACCACGAATTGGTCCCACCAACCTCCGAGGAGTCCGATCATGGATACCGGATCGATCAGAAGCAGCGGCTTCGTTCCGTCGATCCCGAGCCGCTCGCAGGATCCACCGCCGGCCGTCACGACCGCCGGACGCGACGTTCCCTCCGAGAAGCCGACCACGACGGAAACGCAGGTGACCCAGACCTCTGCCACGACGGCGGCGGTGGACGTCACATCGGAATATATCAGAGACCCGAATTCAGGAACGATGGTGTTCCAGCGGATCGATGCGTTGACTTCGCAGATCCTGCTTCAGTTGCCGCGGATCGACAAGACCGGAAGACCGTCCGATTACAGCGGAAGCGAAACGTTCGGAACGCGGAACGCCGCGGTCGGAGCGCACTACAGCCGGTCCGTCTGATCCACGCCGCTTCGGCGTCTCGATCCCTCGACACGACTTCCCATCTCGGTGGGACGTCGCGGAAGACGCGTGTTCGAAAATTCGTCGATTTCGCTCGGCCGGCCCCTTCCGGGGTGCCCGGAACCGGGGCGCTCGCGCATGTCGGTCGGGTTGTTCGTGATCTCCTGCCCGCCGCCGGGATGTCCGGAACCGGAGCTCTTCCGAGGTCAGCCGGCACTGCCCATGAGCCCCGCGGCGATGTTGCGGTTGATGCCGATGATCGACGCGATGGCCTCGCGGGTCGGCTCGACCTCGATGTCGATCGTCCGCGACAGCACGAAGGCGGCGAGCGAGGTCACTTCGGCGCGCAGTCCGGGATCCATCCCGTTGGTCTCGTCGGCGGCACCTGAGGCGAAGATCGTCCACAGGCGACGGTTGAAGACCAGCGCTTCCAGCAGCTCGGGACCGGTCTCGGGACCCTTGTCGTGAATCGTCTGGAGCATCGCGGAGGCCTTGAGCAGAGCCCGGGCCTCGAGCTCGCGCGGGTTCGCGACCGCTCTGGCGACTCGGGCATATGCGTTTGCGGCTTGATTGTGCATTGGCCTGCTTCTCCCTCGGCAGCCGGAGGCTAGGTCGAATCAGTAAACTATCCGTATCCGAGGTTCTTTCAAGACGGCAGGCCGTCCTCTCGAAGCAAACGAACCATAAACATGGCTGACACATACGTTTTTTCGAGTGTGTGTGACCCATGGGCAACCGGTCGTCGCGGTGCCGCCGAAACAGGCGGTTAACCATTTGGTAACCATGATTCGGTAGTTTGAAGGGGCCTCCATGAAGGAGGTCTACGAGATCAGAAAGATCGCCCCATGTCTGGCATCGTCCTTTCCGCCGCGACGCGCTCGAACCTTCTGTCCGCCCAGGATACCGCCGAACTTCTCGCGACGACGCAGACGCGTCTCGCCACCGGCAAGAAGGTCAATTCGGCGCTCGACAGTCCGGTCAACTTCTTCACCGCCGCCGGTCTGGATGCTCGTGCCAGCGACATCATGAATGTTCTCGATTCGATTTCGAACGGCGTGCAGGTACTGCAGGCGGCCAACACCGGCATCACCTCCCTGCAGAAGCTGGTCGATTCGGCCAAGTCGGTCGCCAATCAGGCACTGCAGACGTCGATCGGATATTCGACCAAATCGAACGTTTCCACGACCATCGTCGGTGCGACCGCTGCGGATCTGCGTGGGACGTCTTCCTATTCTGCGAAGACTGCGGTCGGCAACGCGGTGCAGGACGCCGCCGCGGCCGCGGTGACCGGGGCGACCGTGCTCGGTGGCAAGTCCAATGCGGTCACCGGTTCCGCGATCAGTGACAATTCCGGTTCGCCCGGACCGATCACCGCCGATACCACGCTGAACGGAACGACCGGCGCTCTCGATGTCGCCGCGTTCACCTCCGGCGACACGATGACGGTGAACGGCAAGACCATCACCTTCCTGTCGGGAGCCGCGCCGACCGCCACCAACGGTCTGAGCGCGCCCGCCGGCTATACGATGGTCGGCAACATCGCCACCGACGGCAACGGCAATTCGACGATCTATCTCGGCGTCACCAACACGACGGCGACCGTCGGCGACGTGCTCACCTCGATCGACCTGGCGAGCGGCGTCAAGTCGCTGAACGGGGTCTCGATCACCACCAATGCCGGCCAGACCGCCTCGTCGATCACCTCCGGCGAGATCACGCTGCAGACGCCGACCTCCGCCAGTCTGACGATCAGCACCAGCAAGACCGGCCTCGGGACCGTGCTCGGCCTGCCGGCGATCTCGGACACCGCGAACACCCCGGTCACCACGGCGGTCGGTGCCGCCGGTGCCGGATACCTCGCCACCTCGATCACCGACGGTTCGACACTGACGGTCGACGGCAAGACGATCACCTTCAAGAACGCGATCGCGCCGAACGAGACCGGTGTGCAGACCGGGACCGGAGTTCTGCAGAATTCGTCGGGTCAGAACACCGGTGTGGTGGTCGACGGCAACGGTAACTCGACCGTCTATCTGCAGTCCTCGACCATGCAGGACGTGCTCGACGCGATCGATCTGGCCACCGGCGTCAAGTCGTCGACGGTGACCAACGGCAAGGCTTCGGCGGTCTCTCTGACTGCCGGTCAGAGCGCCGCGACGATCTCCGCCTCGGGCGCCCTACAGATCTCGACCGGAACGCTGTCCGACCTGTCGATCACCGGCACCGGCAATGCGCTGGTCGCTCTCGGTCTCGGCTCGTCGACCAACGCCAGCTTCACCGCATCGCGCAACGCCGGCATCGGCAACCTGTCGGGCAAGACCCTGTCGTTCGCCTCGTTCGCCGGCGGCACCGCCGTCGACATCACCTTCGGTGACGGCAAGAACGGAACGGTCAAGACCCTCGATCAGCTGAACGCCGCTCTGGCGGTGAACAACATGGTGGCCACCATCGACGCCACCGGAAAGCTCACCATCTCGGCCAGCAACGATCACGCCTCGGCGACGATCGGCAGTCTGGCCGACGGTGGGGCGGTCGGCGGTACGGCGGTCGGCATCTTCTCCGCGGCGTCCGCCCCGGTCGAGGACACCAACTCGCAGAACACCCGCAAGGCGCTGATCAACCAGTTCAACACCATCCTCCAGCAGATCAACACGACCGCGCAGGACGCCTCCTACAACGGCATCAACCTGCTCGGCAGCGACACGCTGAAACTGGTGTTCAACGAGACCGGCAAGTCGACGATCTCGATCACCGGCGTCACCTTCGACGCTTCCGGTCTCGGCCTCGTCAATCTCGGTCAGAACGGCGCCAACGAGTTCAAGGACAACGCCTCGACCAACGCGGTCCTGTCGTCCCTGACCGCGGCGGCGACCCTTCTGCGCTCGCAGGCGTCGACCTTCGGTTCGAACCTGTCGGTCGTGCAGACCCGTCAGACCTTCAACAAGAGCCTGATCAACGTCCTGCAGACCGGTTCGGCCAACCTGACGAACGCCGACCTCAACGAGGAAGCGGCGAACTCTCAGGCTCTGAACACCCGCCAGTCGCTCGCCATCTCGGCGCTGTCGCTGGCCAACCAGGCGCAGCAGTCGGTGCTCCAGCTCCTGAAGTGATCTCAGGCTCGGTCCGTGGAGAGCGGGACGGCGGGTTCGCCTTCTCCGTTTCGCCCTCCATCCCCCCTTTCAGGTCAATCTCGTAGGAAACCGCCGCCTCGGCCGTCGGGAACGACGGTGCGTGCGATGCGGAATCCCGAGAGGAGCGGACGATGGCGCTGCATATCGAACTCGCACCGAACGAACGCATCATCGTCGGCGACGCGGCCATCCGCAACGGGTCGCGTCGGACGAAGCTGACCATCGAGACCCGGGCCAAGGTGCTGCGGGAACGCGACATCATCTTCGAGAGCGAAGCCGACACGCCCTGCAAGCGGCTCTATCTCACCATCGAGGAAGCCTATTTCGCGGCCGATCCGACGGAAGCCGAGGATCGCTTCATCGTCCAGGCCAACGAGGTGATGGGGGCGGTGCCCAGCATGGGCCCCTACATCGCGCGGATCTACATGAAGATGAGCCGGGGCGAAGGCGGGTTCTTCCGAGCCCTCAAGGAAGCCCAGGCGCTGGTCGCCTACGAGGCCGAACTGTTGCGGATGGACGTGGGTCCGGTCCGCACGCCGGTTCCCACGGGCGAAGCGGTGTCGGCGGTTCGCTTCGGCTGACCGGATCTTCGGCTGCGGCTTCCCGATCTTCCGATTCGACGAAACGGCGCGGCGCACGAGAGTGCGCCGCGCCGTTTCGCGTCGGCGGGCTGCGGCATTTCGCATCACCCGGTCACGAATCGTTATCGATCCCGGAAGGCACCCGGAAAACGAAGTCAATGCCGGAGATCCGAGCGCTGCGATTAACGATTTGGCAGCGAACGCTCCTTACGCTCGGCTGGCCTCAAGAAAGAGGCGTCAGAGATCAGAAAGAGATCAACCCATGTCCGGCATCGTTCTCTCCGCCGCCACGCGCTCCAACCTGATGGCTGCGCAGGATACCGCCTCCCTCCTCGCCACCACCCAGACCCGTCTGGCCACCGGCAAGAAGGTGAACTCGGCGCTCGACAGCCCGGTGAACTTCTTCACCGCCTCCGGCCTCGACGCCCGCGCCAGCGACATCAGCAACGTCCTCGACTCCATCTCGAACGGCGTTCAGGTGCTCCAGGCGGCCAACACCGGCATCACCTCCCTGCAGAAGCTGAGCGACTCCGCCAAGTCCGTCGCCAACCAGGCGCTGCAGACCTCGATCGGCTATTCGACGAAGTCGAACATCTCGACCACCATCACCGGTGCCACCTCGTCAGATCTGCGCGGAACGACGTCCTACACCAGCACGTCGGCCGCCGGCAGCATCGTCACCGACAACGCCGGCACGCCGGCCGCGATCTCCGCCGCGACCTATCTCGGCGGTCAGTCCGCTGCGGTGACCAGCTCGGCCGCCGTTCAGGACAACACCGGCACGCCGGTCAACATCACCGCTTCGACCACTCTCAACGGGTCGTCCGGTGCTCTCGGTGCGACGGCCTTCTCGAACGGTGACACCATCACCGTCAACGGCAAGACCATCACCTTCGCCTCCGGTACCGCTCCGACCGCGACCAACGGTCTCAGCGCGCCGGCCGGCTACACCACCGTCGGCAACATCGCCACGGACGGCAACGGCAACTCGACCGTCTACCTCGGCGCCACCGACACCACCGCGACCGTCGGCGATCTGCTCACCGCGATCGACGTCGCCAGCGGCGTCAAGTCGCTGAACGGCACGACGATCACCACCAACTCCGGTCAGACGGCTTCGTCGATCGCCAGCGGCCAGATCACGCTGCAGACCTCGACCGCTTCGGCGCTCGAGATCAGCACCAGCAAGACCGGCCTCGGTACGCTGCTGAACCTCACGGCTGCGATCTCCGACACCGCCTCGACCAAGACCACCACCGCCGTCGGCTCCGCTGCCGCCGGCTACCTGAAGACCGGGATCACCGACGGTTCGACCCTTTCGGTCAACGGCAAGACGATCACCTTCAAGAACGCCGTCGCTCCGAACCAGTCGAACGTCCAGACCGGGACGGGCGTCGTCCAGGACGCCTCCGGCAACAACACCGGTGTGGTCACCGACGGCAACGGCAACTCGACCGTCTACCTGCAGTCCTCGACCATGCAGGACGTGCTGGATGCGATCGATCTGGCCACCGGCGTCAAGTCCACGACCGTGTCCAGCGGCAAGGCCTCGGCCGTCACCGTGACCGCCGGTCAGAGCGCCTCCTCGGTCTCGGCCGCGGGCGCCCTGCAGATCTCGACCGGTACCCTGTCCGATCTGTCGATCACCGGCACCGGCAATGCGCTGATCGCTCTCGGTCTCGGCACCACGACCAATGCCAGCTTCACCGCTTCGCGGAGCGCCGGCATCGGCAACCTGTCGGGCAAGACCCTGTCCTTCGCCTCGTTCGCCGGCGGCACCGCCGTCAACATCACCTTCGGTGACGGCAAGAACGGCACGGTCAAGACCCTCGATCAGCTGAACACCGCGCTGTCGGCGAACAACCTGGTCGCCAACATCGACGCCACCGGCAAGCTCACCATCTCGGCCAGCAACGATCACGCCTCGGCGACGATCGGCAGCACCGCGGACGGTGGCGGCGTCGGCGGCACTGCGGTCGGCATCTTCTCCGCGGCTTCCGCCCCGGTCGAGGATTCCAACTCGCAGACCACCCGCAAGGCGCTGATCGCTCAGTTCAACACCATCCTGCAACAGATCAACACCACCGCGCAGGACGCCTCCTACAACGGCGTCAACCTGCTCGGCGGCGACACTCTGAAGCTGGTGTTCAACGAGACCGGCAAGTCGACGATCAGCATCACCGGCGTGACCTTCGACTCGTCGGGTCTGGGCCTCGTCAACCTCGGCCAGAACGGCGCCAACGAGTTCAAGGACAACGCCTCGACCAACGCGGTGCTGACCTCGCTGACCTCGGCGGCGACCCAGCTGCGTTCGCAGGCTTCGACCTTCGGTTCGAACCTGTCGGTCGTGCAGACCCGTCAGACCTTCAACAAGAGCCTGATCAACGTTCTGCAGACAGGTTCTGCCAACCTGACCGACGCCGACCTCAACGAAGAAGCGGCGAACTCTCAGGCCCTGAACACCCGCCAGTCGCTCGCCATCTCGGCGCTGTCGCTGGCCAATCAGGCGCAGCAGTCGGTTCTCCAGCTCCTGCGTTGATCGATCGCACGATCGCAAGAAGACGGAACGGTGGGGTCCTCCCCACCGTTTCGCGTTTTGTTAACCGTTCTCGGTCAATTTCGAGAGACGCGAAGGCTCCGGCATTCGAGGTCGATCCCGCGGGCACGGGTGTATTCGGAGAGGAACGGACGATGGCGCTGCACATCGAACTCGCCCCGAACGAACGCATCATCATCGGTGAGGCGGCGATCCGCAACGGTTCGCGGCGGACCAAGCTGACCATCGAGACCCGGGCCAAAGTGCTGCGGGAACGCGACGTGATCTTCGAGAGCGAAGCAGACACGCCCTGCAAGCGGCTCTATCTGACGCTCGAACAGGCCTATCTGGCGGCCGATCCGACGGAAGCGGAGAACCGCTTCATCGCCCAGGCCAACGAAGTGATGGCGGCGGTGCCCAGCATGGGGCCGTTCATCGCCCGCATCTACATGAAGATGGACCGGACCGACGGCGGCTACTTCCATGCCCTCAAGGAGGCCCAGGCGCTGGTCGCCTACGAGGCCGAGCTGCTGCAGATGGACGTCGGGCAGAGCAGGGCCACCGGGACCGACGGCGCGCCCGCCCGAGGGCGCTGAGCCGAAACGCCATTCATCGACGGGACGACGCCGCTCCGAGGGGAGGGGACGACGCGCGGTCGCTCGCCGGTATCGTCGGCGAGAGGGCCGCGGGTCGCTCGGCCAGCGCTCGCCTTCAGCGGGTCGCCGGCAACGAACCGAACCGGGTGAAGGGCTCGCCGTGGAACTCGTGGGCACCGGTGTGGCCGAGCTGGCCCTGGAGATCGAGCCAGATCCGGCCGCCGATCGCCCGCCAACGCCAGCAGAACCCATAGTCCTCGGAGAGATAGAGCCCGGTTTCGGGATCGATCATGCATTCGAAGAGCGCGTGAGCCTGGTGGGCGGGGACGTTGGTGGTCGCGGTGGCGGCGGTGCGATAGGCGGTCTCGGGGTAGGCGGCGATCAGGCGTTCGACCGCGTCGCGGCGGATCATCATGAAGCCGGTACCGGCATAGGAGGCGGTGACGAAGTCGCCTTCCCGGCGGTAGGCGTCACCGGTCTCGGGCGTGCCGACATAGGCGAGGGGGGCGGTGTCCGGGCTCTCGCCGTCGGCGAGGTGACGATCGGCGGCCGGGCCGTTGTTCAACACCTTGAACGGATAGATGCCGGCGACGACTTCCTTGTCGGCGAGCAGCATCCGCTGGATCTGCATCGGGTCGAAGGTGATGTCGGCGTCGACGAAGAGCAGATGGGTCGCCGGTTCGAAGGCACGGAACTGCGCGAGGAGCGTGTTGCGGCTGCGGGTCACCAGCGAGTCGTTGCCCAACATCGCGAGGGTCACGTCGAAGCCGGCGGGGTCCGCGTATTGGATCGTCGCCAGGAGGGACGTCACCCAGCCCTGATGCAGCAGACCGCCGTAGCAGGGGGTGGCGATGAAGACGAAGGGCCGATCTGTCATTTGTTTGTCTCGGATGTTGGAGACGGAAACCATCGGGCGGCGAGTCGACGGATCGAATGGTCTCAGCCCTGGCGATTGACCGCAATCCCGGACGAAGCCGCCCAGGTGGGCGGCGGCGTGCGCCCGTTGCGGCCGTAGGTGCGCGGCGCGGCGCGCCGGCCGATGTCGGTGGCGACGGTGCGGACGATCCCTTCGGCCACCTCCCGGGCGATCGACAGCGCGGCGAGGTTGGCGCGCACGGTCTCCATGTGGGCGGCGTGGCGGTCCTTCAGCGGCGCGAGCGCATCCGGGAGCAGTCGAGCGATGGTCGAGAACTCGCTCTTCAACCGGGTACGGCGTCGCAGATAGAGGCCGAGCAGGTCGTTCTTGCGTTGGGTGAGGTCGGTGGCGGCATAGAGGCGGCCGTCGCGCACCAGCGCCGTCTCCTCCTCGATGACGCCGATCAGCTCCTCGAGCGATCGCTCGAAGTCGGCGAGCAGGGTCTCGGCCTCGGCCGTCGTCCGGATCGGCGGTTCGGTCGGTTCGATCTCTTGGGGCAGTATCATGCGTGGGCGCCTTCCTGAACCTGGAGGAGCTGGCGATAGACGGCGTCGGCCACGCCGATGCCGCCGGATCTGGCGATGGTGTCGGCGTAGCGATCGACCAACATGCCGCGCCAGGTCTCCTCGGCCTGACCGCCGCCGAACGGCGCCTCGGTCGACAGGCCGGAGAACATCTGGTTCAACATGTTGGCGAGGAACACCTGTTCGAATTCGCGGGACTGGACCCGCGCCTTCTCCTCGGCCGAGAGGTTCTTCGCCGGCCGGTCGGAGACGACGTGGAGGGCGGGGCTCGACGTGGCGAGCGAGACGGTGGCGTCGAGAACGGCCATCACATCACCTCGATTTCGGCCTGGAGGGCGCCGGCGGCCTTGATCGCCTGGAGGATGGTGATCATGTCGCGCGGACCGACGCCGAGTGCGTTGAGGCCGTCGACCAGTTCGCGCAGGCTGACCGTCTGGCGGACGATCGCCATCTTCTTCTTGGCGCCGTCGTCGATCGCGATCTGGGTGCGCGGCACGGTCACCGTCTGGCCACCCTGGGAGAAGGGCTCGGGCTGGCTGACCTGCGGCTGCTCGGTGACGGTGACGGTCAGGTTGCCCTGGGCGATCGCGACGGTGGAGACGCGGACGTCCTGGCCCATCACGACGATGCCGGTCGCCTCGTCGATCACCACCTTGGCCGGCAGATCCGGCTCGACGGCGAGCTGTTCGATGTCGGTGATCAGGTCGACGATGTTGCCGTTGAACTTCTGCGGCAGGGTCAGTCGGACGGTCGAGGGATCGATCGGCTCGGCCGACGGGATCCCGATCAGATCGTTGATCGCCATGGCGATGCGGCGGGCGGTGGTGAAGTCGGGATTGCGCAGCGACAGGCGGACCGAGCTCATCGTGCCGAGCTTGAAGTCGACCTCGCGTTCGACCAGCGCCCCGTTGGCGATCCGGGCGGTGGTGGGGACGCCGCGGGTCACCGAGGCGCCTTCACCCTTGGCGGAGAAGCCGCCGACGGTCAGGGGACCCTGGGCGATCGCATAGGCTTCGCCGTCGGCGCCCATCAGCGGCGTGACCAGCAGCGTGCCGCCCTGCAGGCTCTTGGCATCGCCCAGCGCCGAGATGGTCACGTCGATGCGGGTGCCCTGGGTGGCGAAGGCGTGCAGGTTGGCGGTCACCATCACCGCGGCGACGTTGGCCGTGCGCATGTTGGCGCCGCGGGTGTTCACGCCCATCCGCTCGAGCATCGCCTGCAGCGACTGCTTGGTGAAGGGCGCGTTGTTGAGGCTGTCGCCGGTGCCGTTGAGGCCGACGACGATGCCGTAACCGACCAGCTGGTTCTCGCGCACCCCTTCGATGGAGGCGAGATCCTTGATCCGCGAGGCCGCCGCTTCTGCGGCTGGACCCACGCAGAGCGCGACCAGAAGTGTGACGGCTCCGACGATGGAGGCGGACCAGAATTTCATGTTCCGAGATCTCCCCAAATCTCGCCATCTCATTTGCGAGACCCGTGCCAACCCGGGACACAATCGCAAACGGCGGAATCCCGCCGGTTTCTCGCGCAGGGCGGAACGGCGGCGGCGCGACGGAGGCAATTCGTGCCGCGGCGTGCTAGAAGAATCGGGTCCACCGGCAAAGGTTGCCGAGTGGAGTCGTGCGGGGCTCTCGAAGCGGAGGGACGGCGGTGGCGATCAGAATCGACGGACCCGGGCGTCCGACCGGCATCGGCGGGAGCGGCCCGACCCGACGCAGCGAGGGGACGTCGAGCTTCTCGCTGCCGACCGACGGACAGCCGGCGCGTGCCGCCAACCTAGGGGCGCCGCTCGGCGTCCAGGATCTCGCCGGCCTGCTGGCGCTCCAGACGATCCCGCAGGAGGATCCGCGCGAGCGTCGGCGCAAGGCGGTCAGGCACGGCTTCGACCTGCTCGACGTGCTCGAGGGGGTGAAGCTCGATCTGCTCTCCGGCGGGGTGCCGATCGATCGGCTGGAGCGGCTCGTCCATCTGCTCGGGCTCCGGCGGACGAGCGACGATCCGTCACTCGACGGCCTGGTCGAGGAGATCGAACTGCGGGCGCGGGTCGAACTCGCCAAGTTCGGACGCTTCCCCGACTGATCTCGAGGCCTTCCGGCGGGGGGGCCCGTATAGAGAAGGCCGCGCCGATACTCATTTCCCACAGCCGCCCGACCTTCATTCGTCCGTCACGACAGTGGCGTTGTAACGGACGGACACGATGGCTATATTCCGCGCGCCTCGGAGCAGCCCATCACAGGGACGGAAGGGAAGATCGATGTTGGCCGATTCTTCAGACGACTATCGCCCTTCGGAAGACGAGCCGTTCATGGGCGATCGTCAGCGTGAGTACTTTCGGAAGAAACTGCTGGCCTGGAAAGAAGACATTCTCAAGGAGTCGCGCGAGACATTGCAGCACCTCGCCGACGAGAGCCAGAATCACCCCGACCTCGCCGATCGCGCCTCGTCGGAGACGGATCGTGCGATCGAACTACGCGCCCGCGACCGGCAACGCAAACTGATCTCCAAGATCGATGCCGCGATCAAACGGCTCGACGACGGCAGCTACGGCTACTGCGAGGAGACCGGCGAGCCGATCTCGCTGAAGCGTCTCGATGCGCGGCCGATCGCGACCCTGTCGATCGAGGCGCAAGAGCGTCACGAGCGGCGCGAACGCGTCTACCGCGACGACTGACCGGCGGGCGCCGCGGAGGTTTCCGGTCGCCCCGGACGGAGGGGCGCCGAGTGGCGGACCGTCGCCGGCTCCGGGGAGGACGGCGCGGGACGAGACCACGAGATCTTCGGGAATCGAAGAGGCGCGGCCCTGGGGAGGGGCCGCGCCTTTCGTTCGTCGCCCGGGGGGACGGGGGCCGGCGGTCGGGGAAACCGCGGGACCCGGCCGAGCGACGAGGGGTGGTCGACGGATCGGGCGAGGGCGCTGGGGAGCCGCCCCGCCCGACCGGGGATGCCGACCGGAAGCTCAGAAGGGCATGATCACGTCGAGGAACTGGGTGCCGTAACGGGGCTGCTGGACGTCGGTGATCTGACCGCGTCCGCCGTAGGAGATCCGCGCCTCGGCGATCTTGGCGCTGTCGATGGTGTTGTCGGAGCCGATGTCCTCGGGCCGGACGACACCGGCGACGATCATCTCGCGGATCTCGAAGTTCACCCGGATCTCCTGGCGGCCTTCGATCACCATGTTGCCGTTCGGCAGGATCTGGGTGACCACCGCGGCGACGTTGGTCTGCAGGGTCTCCGACCGGTCGACCGAGCCGACGCCTTCCGCCGCGGCGGAGGTGGTGTTGTCGACCAGACCGGACGCGGTGGCGCCGGTGTTCTTGATCAGCCGGTTGACCGCGGTGCCGGCCAGACCGCCGACCGAGGTGCTGTCGCTCGAGGTCCGCGTCCGCTTGGTGTCGTTGGCGATCTTGGCCTTGTCGGTGACCACCACGGTGACGGTCAGGATGTCGCCGATCCGGTGGGCGCGCTGGTCCTTGAAGAAGGCGCGCGAGCCGCGCGACCACAGCGAGTTCGGAGCATAGGCCGGCGGCTCGGGCGCCGGCATCGGCAGCGACACCGGGCGATAGCCGGGGGTGGCGGTCGGATCTTCGATGGCGGCGAGCTTCGGCGACTTGCCGATGTCCGAGAGACGATCGAGGCTGTTGCCGCATCCGGCGAGGGAGATCGCCAGAGCGACGAGGCTCGAGCGGGCGAGAACCTGGGTAACGCGGGCGGACATCACTGATCGACCTTTGCGAGGGACGCCACGGAGGACGCCGGAGAGACGACGCCGACCCGGCCGGGGCCGAGAACCGTGGCGTGGAGCGTGCGCTTCGACTGCGGATTGATCACCGTCACGAGGTCGCCGACGGTGCCGGCCTCCTGCGCCTGGCCGCGACCGGTGATGGTCAGGTTGGCGGTCTCGAAGACGATGGTGACGAGGTCGCCGCGGGAGACGACGTTCGGGCGGACGAAATCGGCGATCGCGATCGGCTGGCCGGGACGCAGCGCCTTGCGGGCGGCCATTCCGATCACGTCCGAAGGGTCGAGCGCCCGCCGGTTGCCGACCAGCCGCCGAGACAGACGTTCGATCTGGACGTCGTCGCGGCCGACCACCTCGCCGCGGTTCAGCGGGCGGGTGAGGGTGATCGCCGGTGCGGTCTCGATCACCTCGCCGCGCAGCCGCAGCCGGTCGGTGGTCTCGCCGCGGTCGACCAGCAGCAGAGCGTCGAAGCGGCCGGACTGGGGCGAGAGCGACAGGCTCGCCACCCGGATCGGCGTGGCGGCGCGCAGATCGGCATGCTGCGGGTCGACGGTGCCGTCGAACGCCACCCGGAGGTCGTCGATGCCGATGTCCTCGGTGGCGCGGCCCGGCTGATGCAGGACCGCGGCGGCGACGATCCGGGCGATCTCGTCGGCTTCGACGGTGCGGGCGAGGCGCGACACGGTCACTTCGACGAGCCCGTCGACGTCGATCCGTTCGACGCCCGCGGCCTGCGCCAACTCGACCACCCGGCGGGCGGAGACGGTTCCGGTGGTGCCGAGATCGGGCGAGCGGAACAGCGGGACCGCCGCCTTCTCGCCGGCGTTCTCGAAGAAGTCTCCGACGGTGACGATGTCGGAGCGGACGGCGACGACCGAGCGCAGGCTCGGCCGGCCGGCGACTTCGGCGCCGACCGCGGGATCGGCACCGAGCCCGCCGAGCAGCAGACCCGCGCCGAGGGCGAAGGCCGCCGCGGCCAGGACGCAGCGCACCAGCAGGCGACCGCTCTCGGAGCGGCGGTCGAACAGGGGCCGACGCGGGTTGTCGACGATCGAGACTCTCATGACGAACCTCCTCACTTCGGCGTGACGGAAGCCGACATCATCTCGTCGGCGGCGCGGATGACGCGGGAGTTCATCTCGTAGGCGCGCTGCGCGGCGATCAGGTCGGAGATCTCGGAGACCGAGTTGACGTTGCCCTGTTCGAGCTGGTTCTGCAGCAGGGTGCCGTAGCCCTCGTCGCCGGGGTTCGCCACCTGCGGTGCTCCGGAAGAGGCGGTCTCCAGGAACAGGTTGTTGCCGATCGCCTCGAGACCCGACTTGTTGACGAAGCGGGCGAGCTGGATCTGGCCGACGGTGGTCGAGGTCGAGGCGTTGCCGACGGTGACCTGGACGACGCCCTGGGCGTTGACGGTGAAGCCGGTCGAGTTCGACGGCACGGTGATCGCCGGATCGACGGTCCAGCCGTCGGCGGTGACCAGCGTGCCCTTGGCGTCGATCTCGAACGAGCCGTCACGGGTGTAGGCGGTGCGGCCGTCCGGCATCAGCACCCGGAAGAAGCCCTCGCCGCGGATCGCGACGTCGGTTTCCTTCTCGGTCGAGGACAGGGTGCCCTGCGACATGATCCGCGGGGTGGCGGCGGTGCGCACGCCGGAACCGATCTGGACGCCGGTCGGCAGAATGCTCCCACTCTCCGAAGTCGAGGTGCCGACGCGACGCAGGTCCTGGTAGAGCAGGTCCTGGAAGTCGGCACGCTGGCGCTTGAAGCCGGTGGTGCGCATGTTGGCGATGTTGTTGGAGATGAGCTCGACGTTGAGCTCCTGGGCCAGCATGCCGGAAGCGGCGATGTGAAGGGCCTTCATGGATCCCGCTCCTCTCTCAGGCGACCTGCGCCAGCTTCTCGATGGCGTTGCGACGGAGGTCGTCGACGGTGTTCATCCAGTTGGCGACGCTCTGGTAGGAACGGCCGACCTCGATCAGCTTCGAAATCTCGACCACCGCACGGACGTTCGACTTCTCGATCTGACCCTGGACGAGGCGGGGAAGGGTCGCCGGCTGCGGATTGGCGCCGGAGAACAGCGTCTCACCGACCTTCTTGAGATCGCCGGGGTTGGCGAAGTCGACCACCCGCAGCTTTCCGCGGACGCCCTGCGTCGTGGAAATGGTGCCGTCCGCGGCGATCGAGATCTGGGTCTCGTTCGGCTGGAGGGTCAGGGGGCCGGATTCGGTCAGAACCGGGTTGCCGTCGCGGGTCTGCAGGAGACCGTCGGCGCCGATGGCGAAGGACCCGTTGCGGGTGTAGCGCTCGCCGGCCGGCGTCTGGACCGCGAACCAGCCCTTGCCGTCGATGGCGACGTCGAGGTCGTTGCCGGTCGACACCATCTGACCCGGCTTCAGGTCGTAGAGGTTGCCGTCGTCGAGCACGAAGGAGATCGGCCGGTCGGGCCGACGGAACTCGTTGGCCGCGGCCGGCGCCAGACGCTCCTCCTTGACGAGCATCGTCTGGACCTTGAAGCCGGCGGTGTCGACGTTGGCGACGTTGTTGGCGATCAGATCGAGTTGCCGTTGCAGAGTGAGCTGCCGCGACAGCCCGACGAGCTGTGCATTTTCCATTCGTGCGGTCCCCAGTGTCCATGCCGGACTCCCCAGTCCCGCATGGTCGACAGGGGTATGGCAAGCCTCGTGCCAACTTTGAAATTCAATCGGAACAATGGCTTACGTCCACCGGACGATATGGTTACCGGGCAGTTTATGCCGGGGCCCGGCAATCCCGTCCCGTTTACCGAGGTTGATGGAAGGTTAACGTTTACCGGTCGTTAACCATTCGCTCCTTAGATCTCTGGGCGTGAGGGGACTCGCGCGCGAGGGGGACGACGCGATGGCCAAGAAGCCGGCCAAAGAGAACGAGAAGGACGCGGCCGGCGCCGAAGAGGGCGAAGGCGAGGCCGGGTCGTCCAAGAAGAAACTCTTCATCATGATCGGTGCCGGCGTCGGTGCGCTCGTCGTGCTCGGTGGCGCCGCGGCCTTCTTTCTGGGATTCTTCTCGCCGAAGCCTCCGCCGGATACGCATCAGGCGGAGGCCCAGAAGACCACGATGTACGTCGACCTGCCGGACATCACGGTGAACCTGTCGAGTGCCGACGGGCGGGTCGCCTTCCTCAAGGTCAAGGTCAGCCTGGAAGTGTCCGACAAGGCGACGGTCGAGAAGATCACTCCGGCATTGCCCCGGGTGCTCGACGCCTTCCAGGTCTATCTCAGGGAATTGCGCGTCTCCGACCTCGACGGGTCGGCGGGGCTCTATCGGGTGAAGGAGGAATTGCAGCGCCGCATCAACACCGCGATCCATCCGGCGCGGGTCGATGCCGTCCTGTTCAAGGAAATCCTGGTGCAGTGAGGATCGGGCATGGCCGGCGAAGACGATCTCGACGACATCGATGCCGCATGGGGCGCCGCGCTCGCCGAGCAGAAGACCGACGAAGGCGACGACGACCTGGCCGCGGACTGGGGTGCCGCACTCGCCGAACAGGGCGTGGAGGGCGCGAGCGAGCTCGCCGCCGGCCTCGGTGGATTCGACGACAGCGAGTTCGATCTCGACACGGCGACCCGCGGCGGCGACCGCATCCTGAACCAGGAAGAGATCGACAACCTCCTCGGTTTCGATCTCGACGAGCAGATCGCCTCCGAGCAGTCGGGCATCCGCGCGCTGATCAACTCGGCCATGGTCTCCTACGAGCGTCTGCCGATGCTCGAGATCGTGTTCGACCGTCTGGTCCGCCTGACCACCACCAGCCTGCGCAACTTCACCTCCGACAACGTCGAAGTCTCGCTCGATTCGATCACCTCGGTGCGCTTCGGCGACTATCTGAACTCGATCCCGCTGCCGGCGATCCTCGGCGTGTTCAAGGCCGAGGAGTGGGACAACTTCGGTCTGGTGACGGTCGATTCGAGCCTGATCTATTCGATCATCGACGTGCTGCTCGGCGGTGGCCGCGGCACCACGCCGATCCGGGTCGAGGGCCGGCCCTATACGACGATCGAGACCAATCTGGTCCGCCGGATGATCGAAGTGGTGCTGGCCGACGCCGAACTGGCCTTCGCCCCGCTCTCTCCGGTGCATTTCAATCTCGAACGGCTCGAGACCAACCCGCGCTTCGCGGCGGTGTCGCGACCGGCGAACGCGGCGATCCTCGCCGAGTTCCGCATCGACATGGAGGATCGCGGCGGCAAGATCGAGCTGCTGATCCCCTACGCGACGCTCGAGCCGATCCGCGACATGCTGCTCCAGATGTTCATGGGCGAGAAATTCGGCCGTGATCCGATCTGGGAAGGGCATCTCGCCACCGAGATCAACGCCGCCGAGATCGCCGTCGACGCGGTCCTGTTCGAGCGCGAGATGTCGCTCGGCCAGGTGCTGGAACTCGAAGTCGGCCAGACCCTGGTGTTCGACGTCGGACCGCGCGATCCGGTGACGATCAAATGCGGCGGGATCGAACTGACCGAAGGGCAGATGGGACGCAGCGGCGAGTACATCTCGGTGCGTGTCGATCGCAATCTGCGCCGACCCAAGATGACGCTGGCCGCCTTCGAAAAGGCCGCCACCCAGAAGGAGATGCAGGCCTCATGACGACTCCGTGGATCGATCTCGCCGTCGAGGGAACCGTCGCCGTCCTGCTGGTCCTGACCATCGGCTACTGTATCCTGCTCGACAGCCGGCTGAAGCGCCTCCGGGCGGACGAGGCCAACCTGCGGGCCACCATCTCCGAGCTGCTGACCGCCACCGAGATCGCCGAACGGGCGATCCATTCGCTGAAGCAGACCGCCTCGGACTGCGACAAGACCCTCGGGCAGCGCCTGCGCGAGGCGGAGTTCTTCAGCCACGAGATCGAGAAGGAGATCGGGGAGGGCGAGAAGCTCCTGAACCGGATCATCATGATCACCCAGGCGGCGCGCGGCGACGCGCTCGGCCGGATCGGGGCGGAAGCGGCCGTGTCGGCGGCGAAGTCCGTCGTCTCCGGCTCGCCGGCGCCGGTCGCCGCGGCGGCCACGGTGGCGCCGAGCCTGCGGGCCGCGTCGCGCCTCGCCGAGCTGCGTAACCGGGTCAACGAAGCCACCGATCGGCTCGGTCAGCTGAAGAGGGGCGCGGCGTGATCAGAATCCGTCTCCTGCCGATCGTCGTCTCGGCCACCGTCGTGTTGCTCGGCCTCAAGGTCGTCGACATGGCGATGCGCCCGCGCGCTCAGGAGACGGTGGTGATCGATGCGGTCACCGGTCAGGAACTCGACGCCATCGCCACCGGGTCGTCGGCCGGCGGTGGTCACGGCGGTGCCGAGGAGAAGCCCAAGGAGGGCGAACACGGTGCCGCGCCGGCCGGTGGCGGTGGCGGCGTGACCCCGTCGAAGATCGACACCAAGGTCTCCGGCGACAAGCCGGGCGAGGCCAAGCCGGTCACCGGGCAGGAACTGATCGGCGAGATCGACATCCTCCAGAAGCTCGGCGAGCGGCGCAAGAAGCTCGAGGAGCTCGAGCGGCAGCTCAACATGCGCGAGGATCTTCTCAAGGCGAGCGAGGACCGTATCGGTCGTCGGATCGACGAGATGAAGAAGATCGAGGACAAGATCGGCGATGCCGCCAAGTCCAAGGAAGCGGCCAAGAAGCAGGAGCTGGCCGACCTCGTCAAGATGTACGAGTCTATGAAGCCGAAGGATGCGGCGCGGGTGTTCGACAAGCTCGAGATCGGGCTGCTCGGCGACATCGCCCGGCAGATGAACCCGAAGAAGCTCGGCGACGTCGTCTCCAAGATGTTGCCCGAACAGGCCGAGCGGCTCACCGTCGAACTGGCCAACCGCAGTCAGGCCGCCACGCCGCCGCCGGCCGAGCGCGAGCTGCCGAAGATCCAGGGCCGGAGCGGCTGAAAGCCCCCGAAACACGCACTTAACGCGCCGTTCACCGCGCCGGATTAGCCTTCCGCGGAGGATCCCCCTCACGGAAACCGGCGCGTGATCGCACTTGTCCCAGTTCTTCCGACGCGCGTCTCCGCCCGGGTGCGCCCGGCCGGCGGATGGTTGCGATCGCTGGTCGCGGCGGTGGCGGCCTGCCTGATGGTGGCGCTCGGCTCCGGGACCGCGGCACGCGCCCAGTCGCAGCCGCTGCGGGCCGATGCGGTCGGGACGATCGAGAAGGGGTTCGGCCGGCTGGTCATCACCTTCCGCGACCGTCAGTTGCTGCCGCAATATTCGAGCCGGCAGCAGAACGGCGTCCTGGTCCTCGATTTCGGCGACGTCGTCGACCTCGACATCGAGAAGGCGGTGCTGTCGCTCGCTCCCTACGTGACGGTCGCCCGCCGCGATCCCGACGGGCGCGCCATACGGCTGGCGCTCTCCCGTCAGGTCAAGATCAACATCATGGAGGCGGCGGAGAAGCTGTTCGTCGACTTCCTGCCGGGTACCTGGAACGGCCCGCCGCCGGTGATGCCGCCGGAGGTGATCGCCGAACTCGCCCGTCGGGCGGAGGCGGCGATCCGTGCGGCCCGCGACGCCGAGATGGCCAAACTCGGTTCGCGGGTGACGCCGAAGCTCGACTTCCGCATCGTCCGGCTGCCGACCCTGACCCGCTTCTCCTTCGGATGGAACGTCCCGTTCGACACCCGGATGACCCGCGAGGACGGCAAGATCAGCCTGACCTTCAACCGGGTCGCCCCGATCGATCTGACCGAGATCGACGTCAATCCGATACCGGGTCTGCTCGGGGCCTTCGCCGACACCGCCGACGACCGGCTGCGACTGGTCCTGTCGGTGAGCCCGGAAACCGACGTCCGCGCCTTCCGGGAAGACGACCGCTACAATCTCGACTTCGTAGTGGCATCCGCGCCGGCCAACGCCGGAGAGGAGTTGGTCAGGAAGACGCTCGCGCAGACCGCGCCGGACATCGGTCGCAATCGGGTCGCCCTGCCCGGACGCCCGGCGGTGTCGCC
>CALFRR010000027.1 GCA_937919435.1 uncultured Alphaproteobacteria bacterium
ACATCAGTCGGAGAGGAAACATGTCGACGTATATCGGAGCAATCGATCAGGGCACGACGAGCACCCGCTTCATCGTCTTCGACAAGACGGGTCGGATCGTCAGCGTCGCCCAGAAGGAGCACGAGCAGATCTTCCCGAAGCCGGGTTGGGTCGAGCACGATCCGGCGGAGATCTGGCGGCGGACCGAGGAAGTGGTCACCGAGGCGATGGAGGCCAAGGGCCTGAAGCCCGCCGACCTCGCCGCCATCGGCATCACCAATCAGCGCGAGACCACGGTCGTCTGGAACAAGAAGACCGGCAAGGCCGTCTACAACGCGCTCGTCTGGCAGGACACCCGGGTCGGTGACACCGTCGCCGAGTTCGCCGCCAAGGGCGGTCAGGACCGCTATCGCGCCAAGACCGGTCTGCCGCTCGCCACCTACTTCAGCGGCCTGAAGGTCCGCTGGGTGCTCGAGAACGTTCCCGGAGCCCGCGAAGCCGCGGAAGCCGGCGACGTGATCTTCGGCAACATCGACACCTTCGTCACCTGGAACCTCACCGGCGGCGTCGCCGGCGGCATCCACATCACCGATGTGACCAATGCCTCGCGCACCCAGTTGATGAACCTCGAGACGCTCGACTGGGACGACGCGATCCTGGCCGACTTCGGCATCCCGAAGAAGATGCTCCCGAAGATCTGCTCGAGCTCGGAAGTCTACGGCAAGGCGGTTCTTCCTGCGGTCGCCGGGGTCCCGGTGGCCGGCATCCTGGGCGACCAGCAGGCGGCTCTGTTCGGCCAGGCCTGCTTCAAGCCGGGCGAAGCCAAGAACACCTACGGCACCGGCTGCTTCATGCTGATGAACGTCGGTGAGAAGCCGGTCCCGTCGAAGTGCGGGCTGCTCACCACCGTCGGCTACAAGATCGGCAACAAGCCGGCCGTCTACGCGCTCGAAGGCTCGATCGCGGTGACCGGCTCGCTGGTGCAGTGGCTGCGCGACAACCTCGGCCTGATCCCGACCGCGCCGGACATCGAGGCGCTGGCGCTCTCGGTCGACGACAACGGCGGCGTGTACTTCGTACCGGCGTTCTCGGGCCTCTATGCGCCGTATTGGAAGGACAGCGCCCGTGGCGTGATCGCCGGTCTGACCCGGTACGTCAACAAGGGGCACATCGCCCGCGCCGTGCTGGAAGCGACCGCCTATCAGGTTCGCGAAGTTCTCGACGCGATGGAGCAGGACTCGGGGATCGCTCTGGACAACCTCAGGACGGACGGCGGAATGATCCGCAACCAGACCCTGATGCAGTTCCAGTCGGACATCCTGAACAAGCCGGTGGTGCGTCCGATGGTCAGCGAGACCACGGCGCTCGGGGCGGCCTATGCGGCCGGTCTGGCGGTCGGCTACTTCCAGGGGACCGACGAACTCGTCGCGAACTGGGCGGAAGACCGTCGCTGGACCCCGGCGATGCCGGAGGAGACCCGCGCGAAGCTCTATCACTTCTGGAAGAAGGCCGTCACGCGGACCTTCGACTGGGTCGAATGATCTTCCACTGAAGAAGCTGAAGCACTTCTGATATTTCGGAGTGACTACAATGCACGGACCGATTTTCGGTGAATTCTTCGG
>CALFRR010000028.1 GCA_937919435.1 uncultured Alphaproteobacteria bacterium
CCTCTCGGCCGGGCTGAAGCCGACCCTGCAGGCCCCGATGATGAGCCGCAGCTGGCCGGCGACGGCGACCGCACCGCGCGCCTGATCGGCCCCTCTCCTCTCGCGAACTTCCCCTCCGGCCCGCCTCGTGCGGGCCGGAGCCGTTTCGTGCTCAGCCGAAGGGAACGGGTGCGCCGATCCCCGCGGTCTCGGCGAGCCAGCGGCCGACCTCGTCGAGGGTCCGCCGGGCCAGCGCCACGTCGCGGAAATGGCGGACATAGCCGTGGACGACGCCGTCGACCGGTCGGAAGCGATGCGGCGCGCCGATCGCTGAGAGCGAGGCGGCGAGACGCCGGGTGTCGTCGGCCAGCACGTCGTGGCTCGCCATGTCGAGGAACAGCGGCGGCAGGTTCTCGTGGCTCATGCGGAGCGGCGCGACGGTGCCGACGCCGTCGAGCGGCAGATCGCCGAGCAGGTTCTCCCAGTACCAGCGCATCCGGTCGGTCGACAGCAGGTAGGCGTCGTCGGCGCCGAAGGCCCGCTGGCTCTCGGTGTCGAAGTCCGGGGCGAGGCAGCCGTAGAACAGGATGCCGGCGGCGAGCTTCGGCGCCCCGGCGTCGCGCCGGGCGATGAGCGTGGCGAGCGCCAGATGGGCGCCCGACGAATCGCCGGCGATGGCGATGCGGTCGGCGGCGACCGGCCGGCCGAGGCCGCCCGATTCGACGAAGCCGAGGGCGGCGAGCGAATCCTCGAGCGCCGCGGGGTGGGGATGTTCGGGCGCCAGCCGGTAGTCGAGCGACAGCACCGGCAGGCCGAAGCGCACCGCGATCTCGCGGGCGAAGTCGTCGTAGCTGGCCACCGAGCCGACGGTCCAGCCGCCGCCGTGCAGCATGAACAGGAGACCGGCGTCGGCCGGGTCTGCGGCACCGTAGAGCCGGGCGAGGAGCGGGCCGGCGGGACCGGGCACGGTCACGTCGCGGGTGGCGACCTCGGCGAGGGTGCGGGCGCGCAGCGCCGATTCGACTTCGGTGATGCGCCGTTGCTCGTCGACCGGGGTGGTGCGGGCGTCGCCGCGCGGACGGGCCCGGCCGGCCTCGACCATCACCGCCATTTCCGGATCGAGAGGCGGAACCGCCACCGTTTCGCCGTCGTTGCTCGTCATGTCCGCTCCCTTCGTCGCCGCGTCCGTCGTCTCGCGGCACGCATCGCGTACCGATCATAGCCGGTCGGCGCCGCGATGGAGAGGCGGCGACATGCGCGAGGGGCGCCGATCGGGGTCGCATCTTCCGCCGAACCGGGTTCGTGCGGAGGCTCGTTCCCGGCGGCGGCACCGATCGATTTTCCGTCTTCTCTCCCGACGAACGTCGTCGAAGACCGGCCACATCGGCCGCGAGGTGGCCTGCCGAATGAACGATCGACGCACGGACGGACGCTGGGCGGGCCTCGACGGGCTCAGAGGGATCGCCTCCTTCGCGGTGGTGATCCACCACTCGCTGCTCAGGGGCACCGACATCGGCGGCCTGTCGGTGTTCCTGTTCTTCATCCTCTCCGGCTTCCTGATCACCGGGATCCTGCACCGGGCGCGGCTGAAGATCGAAGCCGGGCGGGCGCGGATCGGTGCCGCCCTCTCCGACTTCTGGTGGCGCCGGGCGCTCCGGATCTTCCCGGCCTACTACCTGTGGCTGGCGATCTGGGTGACCAGCGAGGCGCTGCGCGGCGACCGGTCGATGCTGCCGGAACTCGGGTGGTATCTGACCTACACCCAGAACCTGCTGATCGGCTTCGTCACCTATGCCTGGGGCGACTTCACCCACGTCTGGAGTCTGGCGGTCGAGCAGCAGTACTACGTGTTCTTCGCGCCGCTGGTGGTGATCCTGCCGGCGAAACTGCACACCCGGCTGATGATCGGCACGATCCTCCTCTGCCTGATCCTGATCGAGGCGCTGAACCTCGACGGCTTCGAGATGATCTCGCTCTACACGGCGCCGATCACCGGCTTCGTGTTCATGGCGGCGGGCGCGCTGATGACCCTGGAGATCGACCGGCTGCCCACCGCCTTCGGCTCGCCGCTGGTGCTCGCGGCGATCGGGCCGGCGATCGTGGCGCTCGCCTGCTATCCGGTCGCCGAACGGACGGTCGGCTTCCATCTGCCCTATGCGGTGCTGGTGATCGCCTCGGTCACGGCCCTGTCGGGGCTGATGATCCACGTCCTCGCCCGTCCCGACGGCGCCCTGGTGCGGATCCTGGAGACCCGGCCGCTGAAGTACCTGGGGCTGATCTCCTACGGGCTCTACGTCGTCCATCTGCCGATCGGCATCTGGGCGGCACGGATGCTGCCGCTCGACGCCTGGGCGGCGGCGAGCGGGCTCTCCGAGAACGTCGTCGAGTTCCTGGTGATGGCGCCGGCGTCGATCGCGGTGGCGAGCCTCTCCTTCTTCCTGTTCGAGGCGAAGTTCCTGGCGCTGAAGGACCGCGGACGACGGGCGGCGGTCGCCGTGCCCTGAGATTGGGCTTGCATCGGACGGCCGACACCGGTATTTCGGAAATGGACGCAACCGACGGACGCTCTCCGCCGGCCCGTCGTCGACACCGGGCGGATCGCCCGGCGCCACCGAGGCACGAGACACCGTGACGATCGAACGAGTGAACACTCCGACGACGATCGCAGCGCCCCAGAGCGCCACGGCTCCGTACGCCCTCGCCGGCACCCTCCTCGGATCGCTTCTCCTCCTTATCGGCCCCTGAGTGCCGACGGCTCGGTCATGGGATCGGGCGGGCTCTCAGGGGATGACACTTCGGACCGGCCACCGAAACCTTCGGCGCCGCGGGTCTTCGCGTCCGACACGACGCCCCCCCCCGACCGAGCGCCAGCGATCCCGAGGATGAGACTTCCGATGACCATCACCACTCCTTCGACCCGCGACCGCATCTTCATCTTCGACACCACCCTGCGCGACGGCGAGCAATGCGCCGGCGCTTCGATGACCTTCGAGGAGAAGATCCAGGTCGCCGAAGTGCTCGACGCGATGGGCGTCGACGTGATCGAGGCCGGCTTCCCGATCGCCTCCGACGGCGACTTCGAGGCGGTCTCCGAGATCGCCCGGCGGCTGAAGTCGGCGCGGCCGGCCGGTCTGGCGCGAGCCGCCTTCAAGGACATCGACCGGGCGGCGGAAGCGCTGAAGAACGCCCGCGCCTTCCGCATCCACACCTTCATCTCCACCTCGCCGGTGCACATGAAGTACAAGCTGCAGATGGAGCCGGAGGCGGTGCTGGAGAAGGTGATCGCCTCGGTGACCCGGGCGCGGTCCCACACCGACGACGTCGAGTGGTCGGCCGAGGACGCCACCCGCACTGAACGGGACTTCCTGGCGCGCTGCGTCGAGGCGGCGATCCGGGCGGGCGCGACGACGATCAACCTGCCCGACACGGTCGGCTACACCACCCCGGACGAATACGCGGCGATGTTCCGCGAGATCATCGGGCGGGTCCCGAACGCGGACAAGGCGGTGTTCTCCACCCATTGCCACAACGACCTGGGGCTGGCGGTCGCCAACTCGCTGGCCGGGGTGATCGGCGGCGCCCGGCAGATCGAATGCACGATCAACGGGCTGGGCGAGCGGGCCGGCAACGCGGCGCTGGAGGAGATCGTGATGGCGATCCGCACCCGCGCCGACGCCTTCCCCTTCACCACCGGCATCAGGACGCCGATGCTGACCCAGGCCTCGAAGATCGTCTCGACCGCCTCCGGCTTCCCGGTCCAGTACAACAAGGCGATCGTCGGCAAGAACGCCTTCGCCCACGAGAGCGGCATTCATCAGGACGGCATGCTGAAGCACGTCGAGACCTACGAGATCATGCGGCCCGAGGACGTCGGGGTGCGCGAGACCAGCCTGGTGATGGGCAAGCATTCCGGCCGCCACGCCTTCCGCGAGAAGCTGAAGGAACTGGGCTACGAGCTGGGCGAGAACGCGCTGGAGGACGCCTTCAAGCGGATGAAGGATCTGGCCGACCGCAAGAAGCACGTCTACGACGAGGACATCGAGGCGCTGGTCGAGGACGAGATCTCGTCGGCCTCGAAGGGGGCGCGGGTGATCGCGCTGACGGTGATCGCCGGCACCGGCGGGCCGCAGAAGGCGATCGTCACGATGGACGTCGGCGGCCAGCACGTCACCAAGGAAGCCAACGGCTCCGGTCCGATCGACGCCACCTTCAACGCGATCAAGGCGGTGATGCCGCACGAGGCGAAGCTGCAGCTCTATCAGGTGCACGCGGTCACCGAAGGCACCGACGCCCAGGCCGAGGTCTCGGTCCGCCTGGAGGACGGCGGCCGGGTGGCCACCGGGCGCGGCGCCGACGTCGACACGCTGGTCTCCTCGGCCCGCGCCTACGTCACCGCGCTGAACAAGCTGCAGGCCCATCGCCAGAAGCTCGCCGAAGTGACGGCGGCGGAGAACGGGTCCGACGAGCCGATCCGGGTCGGCGAGCGGGTCTGATCCGCGCGGTTCGGCCGAATTCCCTCATCGACGATCGCCGGCCGCGGTGCGAACCGCGGCCGGTCTGCGTTTTTCCACAGGGGCTTGGGAGAATACCGGCGATCCGTGTCGCGCGATGCGGTTTTCTCGTCCGGTCGGCTTGCGTCTTCGGATCGACCCCGCTATATGGAGGCCACTTCGCGGGACGGCCCGACGGGCCGGCCGGCAGGATGGGCGCTTAGCTCAGTTGGTAGAGCAGCTGACTCTTAATCAGCGGGTCACAGGTTCGAATCCTGTAGCGCCCACCATCCTCCCGAAGTCGTACAGACCTCACTCCACGGCCCGCTTCGCGGGTCGTTTTCGTTCGTGCCCTCTCCCGCTTTCGAAGATGCGGACAGGACCGGCGCCCGCAGCGCCGGAGCGCGGTCACGGGCGCCGCTCGGGCCTCGTACAGCCGGTGCAGATCTCACACCGAGCGGACGACGTTCCGACCTGTCCGGAGCTTCGTCCGCGAAGGCGAGCCCGAACGGGCGTCGGCCGGTCGGGCCGTGACTCACGAAATTCGGACGAGTCCGAATTTCGTGAACTCGGTATCAGTGGGCGGGCGTGCCTTCGGTGCGGCGGCGGCGGCGCAGCTGGTCGGGCCGGCGGGTGACCGAGGCGGGCAGGCTCTCGACGGTGGCGAAGACGCCGCGCAGGTGGCTGCGCATCGCCACCTGGACCGCCCGGTCGTCGCCGCGCATCAATGCGTCGGCGATCAGGCGATGCTCATGAACGATCTCGGCGGCACGGGCGGGCACGCGGACCGAGAGATAGCGGACCCGATCGAACTGGGTCTTGGTCTTCAGCAGCACCGCCCAGACCCCGACGTGGCCGGAGAGTTCGGCGATCAGGCGATGGAACTCGTTGTCGAGGGCGAAGGCCTCTTCGGGGCTCGTCGCCTGCTCCTGGCGGGCGATGCTGTCGCGGATCCGTTCGACGCCCTCGGCATCGATCCGGCGTGCCGCATCGGCGACCAGCGCACATTCGAGATGCTCGCGCACGTATTGGCCGACCTTCACCGCATCGAGCGAGATCGGCGCGACGAAGGTGCCGACCTGCGGATAGACGTCGACCAGTTCCTCCTCGGCGAGCTTGATCAGCGCCTCGCGCACCGGCGTCCGGCTGACGCCGAGCCGGCTGCAGAGATCCTGCTCGGAGAGCTGGGTGTTGGGCGCCAGGACGCCGCGGACGATGTCTTCGCGCAGACGCTCGAAGACCTGGGCGGTCAGGCGGAAACTGCGTCGGTCCATCGCTTCCGTCTCGTGGCGGGCGCGGGGAAGGGAGGCGGACCCGATCGTCGGCCGGAACGGCCGGTCGTTCGGCGTCCGCCGGCACCGGGATCGCGGCCGGCGGCACGCCGAGCGGGTGCCACCGGACGGAACGTTCCCCGCGATCCGAGGAAGCCTCGGACCGCGGGCGTCGCCTCGCCTCACTCGGCGAGGAAGGCCTCGACCGCCTTGCGCGGGCCCTTGGCGCGGATCGCCTCGAGCCGGGCGAGCACGTCGGCACGGAAGGTCGGGTTCTTCGCCAGTTCCTCCGGGAAGATCTCGCGGACCGCGAACAGCGCGTCGACCAGAGCGGCCGGCGAGCCGGCGTTCGCCGCGGCGATCTCCGTCAGACGGGCGGCCATCGGGTCGGCGACCTTCCAGGTCCGGCCGGTCGCGTCCTTCTCGGCGAGGAACGCCATCCAGGCGGCGACGCCGAGCGGGATCACCTTCGGCCGGCCGCCCTTCGCGAAGATCTCGCGGGCCGCCTCGAGCCAGCGCGGCCCGAGCTTCTGCGAGCCGTCCGACGAGATCTGGATGGTCAGATGCCGGATCTCCGGATTGACGAAGCGGGCCTCGAGATCGTGGGTGTAGGCGGTGACGTCGGTGCCCGGCACCGGCGGCACGGTGGCGACGATGTCCTCGTCCCACAGGCGGCGGATCACCTTCGGCAGATCGGCGTCGGCCATCGCTCCGGCGACCGTCTCGACGTTCAGGAGCACCGACAGATAGGCGAGCACCGAATGGGCGCCGTTGAGGCAGCGCAGCTTCATCGTCTCGAAGGGATGGACGTCGTCGGTGAGGATCGCCCCGGCCTTCTCCCAGGCCGGACGGCCCGCCGGGAAGCGGTCTTCGATCACCCACTGACGGAACGGCTCGGTGACCACCGGCCAGGCGTCGACCAGGCCGAGACCGGCCTTGGCCGCCTCGCGCTCGCCGTCCCTGGTGGCCGGGGTGATCCGGTCGACCATGGTGCAGGGGAAGGAGATGGTGTCGGCGACGAAGCGGCCGAGCTCGGCATCGACCAGTTCGGCGAAGCGGGTGACGATGCGGCGGGCGGTGACGCCGTTCTGGGCGAGGTTGTCGCAGGACAGCACGGTGAAGGGCGTCACGCCGGCGGCGCGGCGCAGCCGGATCGCCTCGGTGACCAGACCGGGGACGGTCTTGGGGGCGCGCGGGTTCGCCAGATCGGCGCGGATGCCGGGATGGGCCTCGTCGAGGGTGCCGGTGGCGGGATCCTGGCAATAGCCCTTCTCGGTGACGGTGATGGTGACGATCCGGATCTCGGGCCGGCACATCAGGGCGAGCACCTCGGCTTCCTGGTCGAGCGTGGTCATCACGTCTAGGAACGAGCCGACCACCCGCAGACGGTCTTCGCCGTCGATCCGGTTGATCAGGGTGTAGAGGCAGTCCTGCGGCTTCAGCGCGGCGCGCATGTCGAGGGCGAGGAGGTCGATGCCGACGATGCCCCAGTCCTTGGCGCCGGTCGCCAGCACTTCGTCGGTGTAGGTGGCGAGATGGGCGCGGCAGAAGGCGCCGATGCCGAGGTGGACGATGCCGGGCGTCAGCGCCGAGCGGTCGTAGGTCGGGCGGGCGACCTTGGCCGGCACCCGGGCGAGAGTGGCGGTGGACAGGCGGGGAAGATCGGATGCGGTCTGTTCAGCGGACATCGGATGGACGCCTCTTCGTGGGGACACGGGTCCCGGGGGAGCACTCTTCCGGCGCGGACGCCGGCGGATGGGGTCTGCGGGAACGGCGGGGCGGGCCATGGCGGCGGCGGCCTCCCCGCCGTTCCACCCGTCGCGTGGGCGAGCGACGGGCGGGAGAGGGCGAGCGGTGCCGCCCTCTCCGAAAGGGTCAGAGCCCGTAGGCCCGTTTGACGAGGCGATAGGCGAGGTCGTGGGCGACCTCG
>CALFRR010000029.1 GCA_937919435.1 uncultured Alphaproteobacteria bacterium
GACCGACCGCACGGCGGCGCTTACCGGCCTCGCCGGCATGGTCGCCTCGGCCGGTGCCTTCGTGCGCGCCCGAGCGGCACGACGCGAAGAGGCTCCGCCGCCGGCCCCGCCCGCCCTCGATCCCTACGAACCGACCCCACCGCCGAGCGAGCCGCCGGCGGTGCGCGATCTCTTCGAGGCGCCGCAACCGGACGCTCCGCTGTTCCCGCCCGACGCCGGCCGCGACCGGCCGATCGAGATTCCGTCGCACTTCGGCAACCGCCAGACGCCGCCGCGGTCCCGCCCTGCGGAGCCGTCCGTACCGCTCGCCGCCGCACCGGCACCGATCCCCGAAGCCCCCGCACCGATCGTCCTTCCGCCCGCACCCTCCCCGATCTTCGTCCCTCCGATCGCTCCCGCCCCGGCCGTCGAGCCGGCGGTCGAACAGCGGCCCGTGGCCGCCCCGATCAGCGAACGTGCGGCGATCGCCGAGGAGATCCGCCGCGGCCTCGGCGACATCGGTGCGGTTCAGCCGGCCGCGCCGCCGGTTGCCGCTCCGGCACCGGCTCCCGCCGCGCCCGCCTCCCGGATCGGTGACGAACTGCTCGACGAACTCGAGAGCGTCGTCTCCGGCTACGCCCGGGAACTCGCCGGGCGCCCGGAGGCGGCCGCCCGGCACGACGAGGTCGAGCCGGTCCGTCCGCCGGAACCGGCCCCGCCGGTCGAACCGCCGCCCGCTCCGGCCCCCACTCTGCGTCGGGTCGAACCGCGCTTCGCTTCGCAGCCGTCGCCGGCTCCGGTGCCCCGGCCGGTACCGCCGGCCCCGCGCGAGGCGGTCGCGCCGGCCCATGCTCCGGCGCCGATTCCCGCCCCGGCCGAGACCCGCGTGCCGGAACCCGTGGCCGCGCCGGTGCCCGAACCGCAACCGACCCCGGTCGACGAACTCGAAGCCGAGATGGCACGGTTGCTCGCCGAACTGTCCGGCCCGCCGCGTCGATGAGTGCGGCACCGACCCGTGTCGCCCGCCTGCGGGCCGCCGTCCGAGGACGGCGGCTGGCGCTTCTGTGCACACTGGTCCTCGGTCTCGGCGTCGCCGGTCTCGGCGCCGCCGCCGCACAGGACATCTCGATCAACTTCGGTCAGTCGACCAGCGTCTCCGAACGCGCGGTGCAACTGGTCGCGCTGATCACCCTTCTGTCGATCGCGCCGTCGATCGTCGTGATGGTGACGAGCTTCACCCGGATCGTGGTGGTGCTGTCGCTGCTCCGTTCGGCGATCGGCCTGCAGACCGCGCCGCCCAACTCGGTGATGGTGTCGCTGGCGGTGTTCCTCACCGCCTTCATCATGGCTCCGACCTTCGAACGCGCCTGGGAAGACGCGGTGAGGCCGCTGACCGAGGGCTCGATCGATCTCCAACAGGCGATCGACCGCGGCGGTCCGCCGTTCCACGAGTTCATGCGCACCCACGTCCGCGAGAAGGATCTCGATCTCTTCCTCGACCTCGCCCGTTCCGAGCGGCCGCAGGCCCCCGAGGACCTGAGCTTCCGGGTGCTGATCCCCGCCTTCATGATCTCCGAACTGCGTCGGGCCTTCGAAATCGGCTTCCTGCTCTACCTGCCGTTCCTGGTGATCGATCTGGTGGTCGCGTCGATCCTGATGTCGATGGGCATGATGATGCTGCCGCCGGCGACCATCTCGCTGCCGTTCAAACTGATCTTCTTCGTGCTGGTCGACGGCTGGAATCTGATCGCCGGCTCGCTGGTCCGGAGCTTCGGCTGACCGCCGGCCACCGCGCGCGTCATACTGGGCTCATGTGGTTCGGGCTCGCCGTCGTTCACGACGCTCCGAAGGGGCCGAAACTTCGTGAACTCGGCATCACTTGCCGGCGGGCTTGGCCGGATCCGCGGCCTTGCCGGTCTCGGCGGGCTTTCCCGCCGCCGGCTCCGCCGAAGCGACGGTGGTCGGCTTCGTCGCCGGCCCGGCCTTCGAACTCGGTCCGTCCTCCGGCACCACGCTGCGCGCCTTCGGATCGAGATAGAGCGCCCGATACTCCTGCAGGAACTGGCGCATCGTGTCGAGCTGGGCGATCTCCCTGGCCACCGTCCGGAACTCGCTGCCCTGGCTCTGGATCGGCCGGGTGACCACGTCGAAGGTGTGGGCGTTGGGACTGTCGGCCATCTTGGTCCCGAACTTGCCGCGCAACCGGTCGAGCGCCAGCTGGTCGTTGGCCAGCGCGTAGCCGATCGCCGCCCGCAGCGTGTCCTGGCGTTCCTGATCGTCGAGCGGCGTGGAGTCGTTCCACCGGCCGGCGAGCATCGCTTCGAGCTGTTCGCTCGCCTCCTTCCAGCGCTTGGCCTTCCACTGGGTGTCGGCCCGCAGTCGCATCACGTCCGACCCGGTCAGCGTCGACAGGAGCTCGAGCGCCACGTCGGTGCGCCCGGAATCGGCGAGCGCCCGCGCCTCGACCAACCGGCGCTGACGTTCGAGCGCCAGCGGCAACTGCGACTGGCGGGTCTTGTTGAGGACCGCCAACGCCTTCTCCGGCCGCTTGTCGAGCAGGTGGATCACCGCCAGATCGGCGGCGATCTGCGCCCGCGCCGCACCCTTCAGCCGGTTGTCGACCTGATAGGTGAGGAGTTCGGCCGCCTGCGGCAGCAGATCGACGGCGACCAGCCGATCGGCGAGCTTGCGGACCAGTTCGTCGCCGCGTCGGCCGATCGGCACCAGTTCGCGGTAGTCGTAATAGAGGGTCAGCGCCTCCAGCGGCGGCAACGCCTTGTCGGCATCGTCGAGATAGAGAGCCTGGAAGCGACGCCCCATCTCGTCCTGGAGCAGCCGCGTCGTCGGAGCGTCGGGAGCCACCTGCAGCGCCGACCGCATCGACTGGAACGCCTCCCGGTAGCGCCCGGTGTCCGCCTGCAGCCCCGCGAGGGTCCGCAGCGTCCGCAGTTCGAGGTCGTCGCCGCGCCAGTCGAAGGCGAGCGACTTCAACCGGTCGAGCGCCGTCTCCTTGTCGATCTTGCCGTCGCGCAGCAGCATCCGGATGGTCTGGTATTCCGCCTCCGCGGACGCCTTGCGGTCGCCGGTCGCCTTGGCCCGCTGATAGCGTTCGATCGCATCCTCCGGACGCCCGGCGACATCGGCGAGCCGCCCGCGCGCCGTCTCGTAACGCCCGAGCTGATCGGGGGCGAGCTGCTCCGGCTCGATCTCGGCGAGACGGGTGTCGGCGAATCCGAAATCGTTGAGTGCGATCGCGCTCTCCGCGGCGGCGAGGTTGAACTGGGCCTGGATGGGCTTCGGATAGGCGCCGAGCACCTGCGTGGCGCGCAGCGCGTTCTCCCGCGCCTCGTCCGGCTTCACCGCATCGTTCGCGGCGATCGTCCGCCACAGCGCCGCGTCCGAGCTGTCGGCGACTTCGGCGTGTGCGAGCGCCTTGCGGGCTTCGACCGGCCGCCCGGCGAGCACCTGTCCGGCACCGTAGAGGATCATGTAGCCGGGATCGCGGATCACCGTCCCGTCTTCGTCGGCGAGGATCCGGAGTTGGGCGAGCGCTTCGGGAGCCAGGCGGTGACCGATGTAGAACTCGGCGAGGTCGATCCGCGCCTGCCGCCGGTCCGGCCCGGCGGCGTTGATCACGCGCTCCAGCAGTTCGCGGGACCGAGCGACGAACCCGGCCGCCCCCCGTTCGCCGAAGGTGTCGGGATCGACGGAGATGCGGTGGATCGCCGACTGGGTCCGCGGCACCGGCACGTCCGGTTGCTCGATCGACCCGGTGGAGAGGTTGAGGCCCCGCTCCCGGCCGATCGTCACCTGGCCGTTCTCGTAGGCCACCCGCACGTCGTCGCTCTTCGGCAGAACGGCGACGCCGTGGGCCGAGGCGAGGGTATCGACGTCGACGAAGCTCTGCGGCTTCATCAGACCGCGGGCCGGCGGCAACGCGGTGACCACCACCAGACGGTCGCCGACCTGCGGATCGACGATCTCGCGCACCGCGCCGCCGTCCGGCAGATCGATCTTCAGGCTGGCCTTGCCGTCGCCCCGCAGGAAGCGGCGGATCGGCAGCGGCCGCGACGGCTCCAGCACCATCTCGCCGATCGACAGGATCCACGAGTTGCCGTCGGCGCCGAGTGTGGTCAGCAGCGGTTCGGTGAGCGGAATGCGGAGCCCCCGCCAGCCCGGAGCGGCGATCCGCTCGACCGTGCGGGCGAGCGAACCGAGGTTCGGCGCGACCGCCGACAGATCGATCGCCTCTTCGCTGTCGAACAACACCCACAGCGCGTCGTCGCGTTTGAACGCGGCGCTCGGCACCGGCTTGGGGAACGGGAAGGTCATCCGGACCACGTTGCCGATCCGCTTCACCTCGACCCGGATCGGCAGGGGATCGGCAGCGGTCCGCGCCGGAACCAGTGCCGGCGGCAGTTCGCCGATCGGCGAGTTGGTGCCGAGCCGGGTCGACGCGCCCTCCGGCACCGCGACCGGAGCCGGCGCCGCCACCGCCGCCGGCGGCGGATTGTCGGTCAGAGGGCTCTCAGTGAGCCTCACCTCGGTGGTGGCGGCGGCCGGCGGAATCGTCGCGGGCGCCGACGGACGGGGCGCCGCCGCCGGAGCGGTAGGCGCCGGGGCCGCACTCGCACGGGGTTCCGCCGGAGCGGCGGCGGCCGGAGCGGCCGCGGCGGGCGGAGCGGCGGCTGCCGG